>JAYVCO010000621.1:0-5862 GCA_043749935.1 Planctomycetia bacterium | reverse complement strand
CTACGAACCTCCCGACCGGCACAGCCCTACTAATCGGCAAACTCCACCCAACTCTTTGCCTCGACTCCCACTTCTATCAGAAAATTCTCGCAATATTATCCAGCTTCAATTTCAAGACTCGTCGCATCCCTCCCAGTCATCGTATTCATCCGCAGGGAGCGAGCTTCCGCAGCAGTTCGTGACATGGCAATAGATTGTCTCGCCGACAACGAAAAATAGGTGCATTCGTAAACCTCCCAAAAGTGTTTGACAACCTATCCGAGGGTGCTTATCGTGAAGTTTTAGCTGTTGAAGCCTTCCATTTCGTAGGGTTTCAGCGGGGGCAGTCGGGAACATTGCCTGTGGGCGGTTGCGGTCACGATGACCGCGGACAGTCCGCCAAAGCGGCGTGCCCGTTCGGGGTTGTTCGTCACGCCGGAGACATTCGTCATTTCACAGGAGTGCCGACCAGTCACAGGAGTACGGACCGGCTTTCGGGCCAAACGACTTGACGTCCCAGCCGTGTTCTCCTCAGACATTGCACGCACGACTTACTTTGGCCCCGTATTCGGCCGTTATAAAATTGCACCTTTGATTGCGACTATTTGAAATCGGGAGAGTTCTCAATGGCGGAACCAGGCGGTTCGAATGCAAGTGCTAAAACGTGGTTGGAGAAGAACTCTGACCAGGTCATTCCTTGGACGATTCTCGTTTCGCTGATGTTGCTGCTGATCGGCGTCTATTGGAATTCGCTCGACCATCGTGGGGCCATGTGGTTTTGGGACAATCCTAAATACTCGCACGGCTGGCTGGTTCCGGTGTTCACCGTCATTCTGCTGTGGATGCGGCACGAACCCTTTGGTCCGGTGACGCTCGCTGCCCGCTGGTCGGGCTTGGCGCTTTTGTGTTCAGGTCTGGGAATGCGTTTGCTCGCTACCTACTCTCCCAACAAAGTCCCCGAGATGGACTCGTTCGTGCTCTCGGTGGCCGGCGTGTTTCTGCTGGTTGGCGGCTGGAAGACGATGCGTTGGGCCGGCCCGGCGATCGCGTTTTTGATCTTCATGTTCCCCTTGCCCGGATTTTTGGATTCCGAGCTTTTGGCGCCGCTACAGCGATTGGCAACGACGGCGAGCACCTACTGTCTTCAGACCATCGGCATTCGCACTTACAACGAAGGAAATCGCATTGTTATTGGCGATGTGCAATTGGGAGTCGTCGAAGCGTGCAGCGGATTGCGAATGCTGACGATTTTCGTGGCGCTGGCCGTGGCGATTACCTTGGTGACCGACCGGCCCTGGTGGGAGCGAATCGTTACCATTCTCAGCGCCGTGCCGATCGCGCTGGCTGTCAACATCGTGCGAATCACGGTGACGGGCATTTTGCACCTGACCGCGGGCCCCGAGCTGGCGGAAATGGTTTTTCACGATCTGGCGGGTTGGTTCATGATGCCCATGGCTTTGGGGCTGCTGTATGTCGAATTCCAAATTTTGTCCCATTTAATCATCGAAGACGGTCCGACTGCTCCACTCCAAATCGGTCACGTTTGAAGTCGTTTTGCCGGGCCCGGCCGGGGCTCTGCCGCATTTCCAGGCTGTGGTCTTTTGGCAACGACAAAGTCGGTACAAGTGTTGCCAAATGGCGTCAGCGGGCGATCTGAAATGGCGGCCACGAGACTCGCAAGAACAACTACTCGAACTGGTTAGGTAATTTGCACGAACCGTGGGCTCAAGCAGGGCCCACAAGTTGCGTAAAGGCGGCTAACGAGCTGCGGCTGGCTAGAAAACGGCGATTTCAGCATCTTTTGACCACGTCCGGTTTTGAAGAAGGCACGCGTCATGTCTCAAGACGATTCCAAGTCTGAAGTGAACGATGTATCGGGCAATGCACACTCGAATGGCGCGCTGACCACGTTGGAAAGCCACCTGCCGCTGGTGCCGGCCCCCAACTGGTTTCAGGGTCCGCCGCCGCGTCCGGAAATCCTCTCGGCCAAGCCCAATCCTCTCGAATTGTTGCACGCCGTCCGCCGCCGCTGGCCGCTGGCCCTCGGTTTGGGACTGGCCGTCGGAACGATTGCCGCCACGCTGGTTTGGATTCTGGTTCCGGTCAAGTACGAAGCCTTCTCGCTCTTGAGGGTGGCGGGCCGGGAAAAGGCCGTGTTGAAAGAGAACACCGAAGTTGGCGAAGTCTTCGAGATCTTCAAACGGACGCAGGGGCAGCTCATCATGAGCGGGCTGGTGCTGAACGGCGCCCTCCGCGAAAAGGAAATCAATAATCTCCAGACTATCAAAGAGCACTATGACGATCCCGTTTCATACCTCAGAGGCCAACTGATCATCGACTATCCGGACGATTCGGAAATTCTCCGGGTCGCCATGAAGGGTCGAAAATCCTCGGACCTGATCAAAATCGTCAACGAAGTCGTCAAGAAATACCTTGTCGAAATCGTGGACAAAGCGAGAGAAGATCGCAATGTGCAGGAAACCAAGCTGCAGAAGGCTTGGGCGGACAAATCCACGGAGTACGAGCAGAAATACAAGGCTCTGGACGCGTTGAAAAAAGTTCATAAGGCCAGCTCCACGCAATGGGCCCAGGTCAACCGAAAAGTGGCGATGGATCAGCTCAACGAGGCCCAGTTCCAGCGCAGCAAGATAGCCGACCAACTGGCCAACAATGCGATGGAGATCGAGATGGCGAAGGCCCGCAAGGAAAATCCCGAGGAGACTCGGCCTTCGGACTATGTCATCGAGGCGGAACTGGCCAAAGAACCTGAAGTAATCGATCAGACCAAAATGCTTGCCGCCTACAAGCGAGCATTAACTCGGGAAACGGGTGCCTCGGCCAAGGCTGACGCTCCGCATCTCCGGAGATTGCGAAAAGAAATCGAAAAGATCGAAGAGGAGCTCGAAGAATTGAAAGCTTCATTGAAGCCGGGCCTGATCGAACGGTATGCCAACCTTCCGGGCAACGGCGGCACGTTTCGCGACGGTTTGTCGCTGCCCCTGCTAGAGAAGAAAAAGGCGATCCTGGAAGAGAAGCAAGAGAGCATTCAGGAGGAAATCGAAAAATTCTCGAATCAATTGGGACTACTCGACGGCGATCCGGAAAGCGTCGCGTCCAAGCACGAAGAATTGCGATCTCTGGAAAAGCATGTCGCTACCCTGCGGTCCCAATATGATCGCGCTACCACCGAACGACTTGCCGAGGCTCGAATCGTTCTGTTGGATCCAGCTTCCCTCTCCTCGCCTTCCGGCGACGCGGTTCGCAAATATGTCGCCGTGTCTTTCGCGGGCATCTTGGGCTTCGGCCTGATAGTCCTGGGCATTGCGTTCGTGGAATTTCAATCCCGAAAAGTCAACTCGGTGGATCAGGTCCATGAAGGACTGGGGTTCCGCGTCATCGGCGAATTGCCGAATGTCTCGGGCCGCGCCTGGCGCCGCATCAAGGGGGGCAAGGGACCGGCGGTGCTCAAAGCTCTAATTGCCGAACGCATCGATGGCACGCGTACCGCGTTGATTCACAGTGCCGCGGCCGATCCGCCGCGCGTCGTCATGATCACCAGTGCCGAACCGCGCGAAGGCAAGACCACGACCGCCACGCAATTGGCGGCCAGCCTGGCCCGTTCCGGACGCCGCACGCTGCTGGTCGACGCCGATATCCGCAACCCGGGCGCCCACCATTCCTTCGGCATGCCGCAAGAACCGGGGCTCTGCGAATTGCTGCGGGGCGAGACCGATCGCGAAGCGGTGGTGCAACCCACGCGAACTCCCAACCTGTGGCTGCTGGCGGCGGGCCGTTGCGACCTTCGAAGCGTGCAAGCGCTGTCCACCTCGTTTTTGGGCACGACCATCGCGGCCCTGAGCTTGCAGTACGATTACATCGTGATCGATTCCGGGCCGGTGCTGAAGGTTGCCGACCCGCTGTTGGTCGGTCAGCACGTCGACGCGGCGATCGTCTCGGTATTGCGCGACGTCAGCAAGATCCCCAAGGTCTACGAAGCCTGCGAGCGCCTGCGCTCGGTCGGAATTACCGTCCTGGGCACGGTGGTCAATGGCGTCAAAGACGACGTGGCTCGCCACGGCGTCGAGCTGTTGATGGCCGAGACCAACACGACCACGACCAGCCTCACCCCCGCTGAAACCACGTAGACTAGCGACTATGCAAAGGAACGGACGGAAAATAACTTCGTCATCGAAACCCTCTCCCTTGGGGAGAGGGCAGGGTGAGGGCAAACAAATTGCCGAAGTTATTTTTCGGCCGTTCCTACTAGCCACCGAAACCCACGCTTTGAACCCTCCGGAGTCAACCTGCCATGCCTAAACTGAATCGTTCGCAGCTCGCCTTGCTGGCGCCCATTGCCTTGGCGGTGCCCTTGATGCTGGGGGCTGGCTATGTTCAGGGCGTTTGGTCGGAACGATGGGGGACCTTTCCCGAGTTGAAGATGTTCGCCGATCAGTTGCAGGAAATTCCGATGGAGTTCGGCGAATGGAAAGGCAAGGACGAGGCCAGCTCGGACGAGAAAACCCTGAAGGTCGCGGGCGCCGAGGGGGAGCTGGTGCGGACCTACCGCAACGGGAATAACGAGGAAGTGAAGATCTCGATCATCTGCGCCCGCCTGCAAGATATTTTCTATCACACGCCCGACCGCTGCTATCCGGCCGCGGGCTTCGAGATGCAGGGCGATCCTCAACCCGAAGTGTTCGAAATCGGCGATCACGAGGCCGAATTTTTCACGACCAGCTTCTTGAAATCGGAAGTGACCGGCACGCACGCCGAGCGCGGATTTTGGAGCTGGAGCGGCGACGGCACTTGGATCGCGCCTAAGCAGCCGAAATTGAAATTCGCCGGCCAGCGGGCCCTCTACAAGCTCTACGTGTTCGCCCCCATACCCGTGGCCAAGCAAAAGACCACCGATCGCGACTTCAGCCGCGACTTCATCCGCGCGTTCATCCCCGCGCTCGAAACGGCCCTGCGCCCCGTCATGGTCAAGACTGGCCGCATCAAGGAAGTGCAAGGCGAAGAAACGGTGCCAGTAGAGCCGGTGCCCGAAGAAGCCCAGCCAGCGGCTTGAGTAGGGGTTGGGGATTAGGGCTTAGGGGTTAGGAAAAACGAAGAATGTTCGTTTGAATCGTCTGGATTACTAATCCTTAACACCCAGCCCCTAACACCTTCAGCTTGTAGGTCACGGCTTTAGCCTGACAAGCGCACCGAAACGACCCGACTGCTCGCCAATCCCTAATCCCTGACCCCTATTGAACGGCCTCCGGCGGGCCGCCAGCGGCGGCGGGTGATTTACGCAGTGGATTGCGTCCCGGCGTTCGACGGGGGCATGGCCAAACAACCGCAAGTGGCTACTTGGTCAAATCGTCCGCAGTTAAGGGAATCAGCACTCCACCCGGCGCCCAATTCGTCGGACTCGTCGGGTACCCGCCAGTTGAGAGAAGCGTGGCTGTTGAACCAGGCGATTTAGCGCCATTGTTGTCCGGTGCCATTAAAAGGGCGTACACGCGATACTCAATATCCTCGCTTAGGAAAACGGTGTGCGCATCGCACATCGTCGCAAGAAAACCGCCAGGGTGGTTACTTGATGGTCGCGCATACCGATCATCTGTATTCCACGATGCCGTCACAATGCCGGTACTCTTGTTGAGGGCGACAGGCGGTGGGTCTAGCGCAAACCAAACTATACCTTGCCACCAAACAAGGCCATTAGTCGGCCCACCAATGACCGTTCGAGGAGAATAGTTGGAAACTGGCGTGATCCCAGTTGTAGTCCAATCTAGTGCGTCTAGTGTAGTGTCTCAATCAGATGGGGTTTTATCGAGGACCGCACGGGCGCGGCGGACTTTGGCTAGGATGTCTTCGGCTTTGGCAGTCCAGCTAAAC
>JAYVCO010000620.1:0-3530 GCA_043749935.1 Planctomycetia bacterium | reverse complement strand
GTTCCTTTCCGAAGCGGCGCTGCTTGGCACGCGAACGGCTCAATTGCACTTGACGCTGGCCGCCGAAAAGGATGATTCCGCTTTTGCTCCAGAACCCTTTTCCGGCAGTGACCAACGCGAGTTCGTCAGCCGCGCCCACGATTCGTTGAAATCGATATTTCAACTTTTGAACAATCACCTTCCGAAACTGCCGCCATCGATCTCCAACTTGGCCCGCGAAGTTCTCCTACTTGAATCCAGACTTGACGAGCGGTGGAAACGTTTCATGGCGCAGCCGATCCGTGTGGATAAAATCCGCTGCCATGGCGACTATCACCTTGGGCAGGTGCTCGTGTCGGCAAACGACTTCATGATCATCGATTTCGAAGGTGAGCCGTCCAGATCGTTGTCCGAGCGGTGTGCCAAGCAACTGGCGATGCGCGATGTGGCCGGCATGATCCGCTCGTACCACTACGCCAGTTGTTCAGCCGTCCACCACGTTGGGGAACACCTGACGCAAGCCACGGGTGAAATGCTCGCGCAATTGGCCCGCGCCTGGTATTTCTGGACTAGTGTCGCGTTTCTGGCCGCCTATCAGAGCGCGGCAGGCGCCGCTTCATTTCTGCCGCAGTCGGGCGAAGAGTTCCAACGCTTGCTAGAGGCTTGCCTGCTGGAAAAAGCGGTCTATGAACTCCAATACGAACTGAATCATCGACCGGACTGGGTATATTTGCCGCTCGAAGCGCTCGGCAGTCTGCTGAACTCCAATTCCGCGGGCCAATAGCCACGTTTTGTGCGACGGAGCTGCCAGAAGGATACGATCGCTTGAGCCGCCTCTCGAAAGCATGCTCGTTGGGCGTTTCTCTCGATTCGCGAGGGAACGCGAAGTTTCGGGTCTGGGCGCCTCTGGTTCAACAAATCGCGGTCCGACTGCCGGTCGAAGATCGACTAATCCCAATGACCAGCGTGGGCGATGGATACTATGAGGCCATCGTTCCAGCGGTCGAGCCAGGCGCACTCTATTTCTATCGACTCAATCACTCAGTCGACCGCCCCGATCCAGCTTCGTGCTTTCAGCCCAATGGAATTCACGGACCGTCTCAAGTCACGTCCAATGATTTTCCCTGGACCGACACCCTCTGGAAGGGTCTGGATTGGGACGATTACGTCATTTACGAAGCCCATGTGGGAACGTTCAGTACCGACGGTACCTTTGTCGCAATGATCGATGAGCTGGACGAGCTGGTTCGGTTGGGAGTGACTGCGCTAGAGCTCATGCCGATTGCACAGTTTCCTGGCGATCGTAACTGGGGATACGACGGCGTCCACCCTTTTGCACCCCAAAACAGTTATGGGGGACCCACGGGCCTCAAGAGCCTGGTCGACGCCTGCCACTATCGCGGACTCGCTGTCGTTCTGGACGTGGTTTACAACCACTTAGGTCCCGAAGGCAATTATCTGCACGAGTTTGGCCCCTACTTCACTGACCGCTATCGCACACCCTGGGGCTCGGCGATTAATTTTGATGGTCCCGATAGCGATCCTGTGCGAGAGTTTTTTATCGCCAACGCGATCTATTGGCTACGCGAGTTTCACGTCGACGCGTTACGGCTCGACGCGACACACGCCATTTTCGACCGCTCCGCTAGGCCGTTCCTTCAAGAATTAGCAGAGGAAGTTGGTCACTGCTCCTGCCAAATGGGTCGGCCCGTGTACTTGATTGCGGAGAACAATGCGAATGACCCTCGTATTCTTGCCGCGCCAGAGCTGCATGGCTTGGGGCTCGATGCCCAATTGCTCGACGACTTCCAGCGCTCGCTCCACGCGGTACTGACTCGAGCGCGCGGCGGTTACTATTCCGACTTTGGTCGAGTGGCGCACTTTGCCAAGGCCTACCAGTCGGGTTTTGTGCTCTCCGGGCAGTATTCGAACTATCGGCGTCGATGTTGGGGCGCCGATTCGTCCGACCTGCCTGCCGACAAGTTCGTGACTTATGGGCAGAGCCACGACAGCGTGGGCAATCGCCCGAGAAGCGATCGACTTGGAAAACTGGTCAGTTTCGAAGCCCTGAAACTAGCCGCCGCCGCCACGATCCTTTCGCCTGCGATTCCCTTTTTGTTCATGGGCGAGGAGTACGACGACCCAGCACCCTTCAATTTCTTCATCAGCCATCTCGACCCCGAATTGGCCGCCTCCGTTCGCGAAGGCCGCTTGCGTGAATTCGCTGCTTTTGATTGGCAAATAACACCCCCTGATCCGCTAGCGCACGACACGTTTGTGAGTTCCAGACTCAGCCGCTCACTAGTCCGAACCGGGCACCATGCCGTGCTCTGGAAGCTGTATCAAGAGTTATTGCGCCTGCGCAAATCAGTGTCCGCCATCCGCCAGACTTCGCGCCACCACCAACACGCTACTGTGATTGCCGACAAGGTATTGATCGCCCATCGGCGCGCGGCAGGCAGCGAAATCTGCATTTGCTACCAATTCGACGCGCAACCATTGCTACTGTCCGAAGGGCTGCCACTCACTGGACAATGGACAGTCGTACTCGACACGGCCGACGCGCAGTGGCACGGACCGCACGCTCTCCCAAGATCTGCGTGGCATCCTGGGAGTCCGCTGCCATTGGCTCCTCAATGCTGCGTAGTTTTGAAAATGATGGACTGAGGCCGCTCCATTGACGGCTTGATTCTACTCCAGTCGCAGCATCAAATCGTTGGCGTCGACCTGAGTTCCCGGTTTGACGAGCAGTTCAGCTACCGTGCCGGCGCGTTCGGCATAGATTGTCGTTTCCATTTTCATGGCTTCGAGCGACAGCAGTTTTTGCCCTGCTGGCACTTTGTCGCCCAGTTTCACCGAAACAGTCACGACAAGCCCCGGCATGGGCGCACCGACCTGGCGCGGATCGGTACGATCCGCCTTGGTTCGCTGCTTCTCTTCGGGCTCAAGCGACAAATCGCGGACGTTGATGCTCCGCGGTTGCCCATTGAGCTCGAAAAAGACGGTGCGGCGGCCATCGGGATGCGGATCTCCGACGGTCAGGAACTTGACGATCAACGTCTTGCCCCGTTCGATCTCGATCGCAACTTCCTGGCCCGGTTCTTGGCCATAGAAGAACACATCGGTCGGCAGTATACTCGCGTCACCGTGTGATTCGTGGTGAGCGACGAACTCGGTGAACACTTTGGGATAGACCACGTACGAAAGCACTTCTTGTTTCGTGGGTTCCCGCCCAATCTTCGCTTGCAACTCGACCGAGACAGCTTGAAAATCGACGGGAGGCAAATCTTCGCCAGGTCGGTTTGTTTGCGCTTTCTGACCGCGCAAAATGCGACTCTGAACTTGCGGCGGAAATCCACCTGGCGGTTGCCCCATCCGGCCGGCCATCAGGTCGACCACCGATTCAGGAAACGAGAGCTCGCGCTCACTGTCGAGAACATCGTCGACTGTCAGATTGTTCGTGATCAAGAACAATGCCATGTCACCCACGGCCTTCGATGACGGAGTGACTTTGACAATGTCGCCGAACAACTGATTCACGTCCGCGTACA
>JAYVCO010000619.1:0-8669 GCA_043749935.1 Planctomycetia bacterium | reverse complement strand
GTGCCCGAAGAGGGGGATTTGGCCAGGCTGGACGGCACGAAGCTGGCCGGCCAATTGGAAGGCATCCGCTACGAATTCCATCAGGCTGGCGACATTAATTACAATCCGCAGCAGTTGGCCGGATTCAATCTCAGCGAGAGCCTGCTGTATGCCTTGGTGGCGATTCTGTTGGGGGAACAAGTCTTGGCGTACGCGTGCAGCTACCATCCGTTTTCTCCCGGAGGGAAACGCTGATGGTAGGCGCAATGTTTCTTTCCCGAATGCTTCTTGCCCAAACGCTGCTTGCTCAAACGACTACGCGCACCACGTTCGAGCTGGCGCGATTCCAAGCCTACACCGAGCGCTGGCACTATCTGGTGCTGGGACTGCTTTGCGCCTCAGTCGTGGCATTTGCCGTTTGGATGTACCGGCGCGACAGCGTCGAGTTGCGCCCAGGGGTGAGTTGGCTGTTGTTGGCTTTGCGCATCTCGGCGCTCTGTGGCCTGTTGGCTTTCTATCTGCACTTGGAGAAACGGACCGAGCGCAAGGTTACACACAATTCCCGGGTGTTGATCCTGGTCGACACCAGCCTGAGCATGGGCCTGCACGACACCACGGCCTCGGCGGTGCCGGCCACGCCGAATCGCTTGGAGCAAGTCGTCTCAACACTGCAAGATAGCGAGCTACTCAAGAAGCTCCGCGAGAAACACGACGTAGTGATTGGCCGCTTCGACTCGGACTTGAGCCGCGTCGGTTCGTTTGGCAAGCTCGAGGTCCAAGCGAGCCCGGAAGCGAAGACGGCAACGCCGGTTGCTGTCAATGAACCGAAAGTAAGCGACAGCAGCCAGAACACGGACTGGGCCAAGGCGCTGTTGCCGCAAGGCAGCGAAACGCGGCTAGGCCAATCGCTGCGCCAACTCATCAACGATGAATGCTCGACGCCGCTGGCAGGTATCGTCGTCTTCAGCGATGGCGGACAGAACTCGGGCATCGATCCGTCGGCGGCGATTGCCGTGGCGCGCGACGCCAAGATTCCGATTTTCACCGTCGGCATCGGGTCCGACCGTCGCCCGGCCAATGTAAGAGTCAGCGATCTGGTAGCGCCGGCTCGGGCCTATCCCGGAGACAGCTTCAATATCACAGGTTATTTGCAATCCGAGGGACTGGCGGATCGCACGGTCAGCGTCGAACTGTCATCGCGAGCCACGGGCGAAGCGGGCAAAGTCGACGAAGGCAAAGTCGAAGGCAGTCAACGCGTCACGCTGGGCGGGCGCGGCGAAGTCGTTCCCATCAAGTTCGACATCACCCCCGCCGAAAAAGGCCGCCGAATGTACCGGCTGCGAGTCAAGGCGCCGCCAGACGATAGCAACGCCAACGACGACCAGCAAGAAGTCGATATCGAAATCGTCGATCGCAAAACCAAAGTCCTGCTGATTGCCAGTGGACCCACTCGAGAATATATTTTCCTTCGCAATCAGCTGCGCCGCGACAAAGAGACGATCGTCGACGTCTGGCTGCAATCGGCGCCCGCGGGCGTTTCGCAGGATGCCAACAAAATTCTCGATTCATTTCCCAGTACGCCGCAAGAACTATTCGACTATGACTGCATCGTGGCGTTCGATCCCGATTGGAAATCGCTCGATGCCGGACAAATTGATCTGCTCGAACGCTGGATCGCCGAGAAGGCCGGCGGATTGATCGCCGTGGCCGGGCCAGTGCAGATGGACCGTTGGGTGCAAGATCCAAAACTCGCCAAGATCCGCGGTTTGTACCCCGTGGAGTTTAACCGTCGATTGTCGCTGATGGAGGAAGGTCGATTCGGCTCGACTACCCCCTGGCCCGTCGACTTTAGCCGCGAAGGCGTGGAAGCCGAGTTTTTGTGGTTGGCCGACAGCGGGCCGCGCAGTCAACAGATTTGGTCGAGTTTTCCCGGAGTGTTTGGCTACTACGGCGTGCGCGGCGCTAAACCGGGCGCGACCGTCTATGGTCGCTACTCCGATCCCGACGCGATCGCCGGCGATCAAAAGCCCGCCTATCTCGTCGGACAGTTCTACGGCGCTGGTCGCGTGTTCTACGAGGGCAGTGGAGAAATGTGGCGCTTGCGGGCGCTCGACGACAGTTATTTCGAACAGTTCTACACCAAGCTGATTCGCCACGTATCACAAGGTCGTTTGCTGTTGGGTTCCAGCCGCGGGATGCTGCTGGTCGATCGCGATCGCTACTTGCTGGGCAATACCGTCGTGGTGCGGGCCCAACTGAGCACCGTTCAATTCGAGCCGCTCGACGTGCCGAACGTCGCGCTCGAGATCGTGCGTCCCGATAGCACTGGCGAAACGTTGCAACTGGTGGCCGATCCGACTCGCAAGGGAATGTTCGTCGGCCAGTTCACCGCTTTGCAGGAAGGTACGTACCGCTTGCAAATGGGGGTGCCCGACAGCGATGCCGAGCAACTGACTCGCCGCATTCAAGTCAAAGTGCCCGATCTGGAGCGCGAAAATCCCGAGCGCAACGACGCCCTGTTGAGCGAGATCGCCAAGCGGACGGGCGGGCTTTATTACGTGGGCACGGAAGCCGTGCTCGGCACGCGCGGAGTGCCGCCGCTGGTGAATCAATTGCAAGACCGCACCGAAGTAACGTACCTGGCTGGTGTCACCGACCGCGATTTCGAACACGATTGGATGCAGGGCCTGCTGATTGCGATTTGCGGCGCTCTCTGCCTGGAGTGGCTGATTCGGAGACTTTCGCGGCTCGCCTGAGCCGGCACGATTGGAACGATTTTTTGTGATTTTGATTTTTGCAATGGCAACCCCAGAACTCAAACCACCACCGAGCCACCTCGAGCCGACGATTGGGTCGCTCTTGGCGCGACTGCGCCGCCGCATCCGGGCTTATGTCTGGGCCGATGGAATCGCAGCGACTTTGGTGATCTTGGGCTTGAGCTTTTGGGCCAGCCTGGCATTCGATTGGCTAGTCGAACCACCCTCGGCATTCCGCATGCTCATTCTGGCGGGCATTGCGCTGGCGTTTGGCTACGTGGTTTTCCGATTTCTGTTGTCCAGGCTCGTCGTGCGTCTGGCCGATCGCAATATGGCGCTGCTGCTGGAGCGCCGCTTCGGCCAGTTTCGCGATAGCCTGATGACCTCCGTCGAATTGTCTGAGCAGCCGGGACACGCTGCCGATTTCAATCCCGAGATGTTGGCTCATACGCACCGCGAAGCGCTGGCCCGCGCGGCGAACATCGAGCTTGGCGATATTTTCAACGTCGCTCCGTTGGCTCGCCGCATCAGCGTGGCGATCACGCTTGTGGCTAGTTTGGTGGTATTCGCCTTGGCGGCTTCCGATGCGTTGGGCGTGTGGGCCAGGCGGAATCTTTTGTTCTCCGCAGAGCTCTGGCCGCGCAAAACGCATTTGTTGGTCGAGGGCTTTGACAGCCAGGGACACATTAAAATCGCGAGAGGCTCCGACTGGCCGCTGCTGGTCAAGGCCGATGCGGCGCTGGGCCACAGTATTCCGGAAATCGTCGAAGTCCGTTACAGCACGGCCGAGGGTGCCCGCGGACGCGAAAACATGAGCCGCCAAGGACTGGTCAATCCGGGCCAATCGCCTTTTCAAAATTATTCGCACACATTCAAAAGCGTGCTCTCGCCGCTGGAGTTCTACGTTTTCGGCGGCGACGACCGGCAAGGCCCCTACTTCCTGGACGCCGTCGATAGTCCCACGATCAGCCGCATGACGTTGCACTGTGAGTACCCGACGTACATGCGTCGCACCCCGCGCGATGTGCCCGTGGCTGGGCTGATGGAGTTGCCGCGCGGCACGCAGATTACGATTAGAGCCGAAGCCAACAAGCCGTTGGTTTCGGTGCAGATCGACGACGTGGCCGATGAGAACACGCCGGTGACGCACAAATTGGACGTGACTCTGGAGAAGGGCACGCCCCAAGACAACTTCCAGTTCGAATTGGCCCGACTGGATGCCGATAAGACACTGCTTTTCACGTTGCGCGACTCGGACGGCATCCGTAGCCGCGAAGCCGTGCGCTTGGCGCTGCGGGCCGTGCCAGACGAACCGCCGCAGGTTGGCGTGCAACTCAAGGGCATCGGCACGGCGATCACTCCTACGGCTCAGTTGCCAGCCGCTGGCGAAGTCTCCGATGACTATGGCATTACCAAAATCTGGTTCGATTATCATGCCGACGACGCGCCGGCGCGGCAAAAGGAATTCAACGCCAAGATCGAAGGCCAGGAGAAAATTGAGGTCGCCGATGTTCTGGAGGTTCGCGACCTCGGCCTTCAACCGAAGCAGAAGCTCCATTGGGCCGTTCAGGCGGCTGACGGATTCGCACTGGATACCGGACCCAATGTCGGATCCAGCCAGCGCTATGTGCTCGACGTGGTCACACCCGAACAGTTGCGTTCGATGCTCGAAGCCCGCGAACTGATGCTGCGCCGACGTTTCGAGACCATCGTCGAGGAACTGACAGACACGCGAAATCTGCTTTCGGCTCTGACCACCGAGCCAAAACCCGCCGCATCATCCGAAGCGGCGAAAGAGCAGGCCAAGCCGGCCGCGCCAGGCAGCGAGCCGGGTGACGCGGCGGCGGACGAAGCCTCGCGGCAGGCCGTGGCTCCCCGTGCTGTGCAGGTGGAACGCGTGCTGCAAAACAGCCAGCGCAGCTCGCACGAAACCCTGCAAGTCGCGTTGGCTTTCGACGAAATTCGCGAGGAGATGATCAACAACCGCGTCGACACCGAGGAGCTCAAGACGCGACTCAAAGACGGTGTCGCCGACCCGCTCAAACGAATTGTCGCCGAGATGTTTCCAAAGCTCGAAATCGAGCTGAAAAAGCTGGCCGATCCGCGAACATCGCCGGCCGCCCAGACCGCGGCCCTTGCGCAAATCGACGCAATTCTGGTCGAGATGAGGCAAGTCCTTGATAAAATGTTGGAATTGGAGACCTTTAACGAGGTTCTGGATATGTTGCGCCAGATCATCAGCGCCCAGGAAAAGGTCAGCGGTGAAACCAAACAAAAACAAAAACAGAAATTGCGCGATCTTGTTGAATGATCCCCGTGGTTAAATAACGGTTGAATAACTTCGGGCAGGAGAATTTTCGATGCGAAGCATAAGGCCGATTGCGATCATATTGGCCTGCGGGCTAGGTCTGATGCTCGTTGGCGGCCTGCCTGCGCCGGCAACGTTCGCCGCGGAGCCTGAAAAGACGGGCGAAGCACCTGCGGTGAAGCCTGAGGTCACGCCCGATGGCCGTTTGGCCACCCAGCAGCAGCAAGTGGCCGAGAAATTTCGCGAGTTGGAAAAGCTCTTGCTGCGCATGGCCGAGTTGACCGCGCCGACGGATCCGCGTCGAGCCGCCCTGCTCCGCCAGGCCGTGGCCCAGAGCAAAGATCGCGATATCGATCATCAGTTCGATCAACTGGTCGAATTGCTGAAACAAGAACGGCTGTCGCTGGTCGTCAAGAACCAGGGCGAAGTGCAGCAAGACCTGTCCAAGCTGCTCGAGCTACTTCTGAGCGAGGACCGCAGCAAACGGATTGAATCGGAGAAAGAACGCATTCGCGAGTATCTCAAACGGGTCAACAAAATCATCAAGGATCAAAAGGGAATCCAAGGCGAGACAGCCCGCGAGGGCGATCCGCGTAAGCTGGCCGACCGACAAAGCGACCTCTCCGACAAGACCGGCGAACTGGCGGGCGACTTGGAGCCGGACGCGGGCAAGAAATCGCCGGACGCGAAGGAATCTGGCCAGCGTGGCGAGAAAGACGATCAGAAAGGTGAGGGCAAGAAGGACGGCGATAAAGAGGACGGTGAGAAAAAAGACGGATCGAAGCCGGACGGCAAAGACACCGACGGCAAGAAATCGGACCAGCCGGCGGATGGCGGCAAGCCAGACGGAGACGATCAAAAAAAGGGCGATCAGAAGAAAGACGGCCAGAAAAAAGACAAAGACAAGCCTCAGGGCGATGCAAAGCCAGGAGGCGACCCGAAGGACAAGCCGGGCGAGAAGTCTGACGGCGAACCCAAGCCCGGCGATCAGGGTCAAAAAGGTGAACCGGGCGAAAAGGGTGATGGCGAGTCGAAGCCTGGCGGCAAACCGCAGGATCAGCCTCCCATGCCTGGCGAAGGCCAGCCGGGCGAGTCGGGCGAACAGGGCGAAGAGTCGCCCCCCAATGAAAGTCCAGCTCAAAAGCGATTGCAACAAGCGCAAAAGCGCATGAAAGAAGCGCAAGAGAAGTTGGAGCAAGCCAAGCGCGAGGACGCCGCTCAAAAACAGGCCGAGGCCATCAAGGAGCTCGAACAGGCCAAGGCGGACTTGGAGGAGATTCTTCGCCAATTACGGGAAGAAGAAATGTCGCGAACGCTGGCGATGCTCGAAGGTCGCTTCCGCAAAATGCTCGATCAGCAAGTCGAGGTTTATGAAGGTACGCAACGGCTCGACAAGGTTCCGCAGATCGAGCGCGACCGCGACGATGAAATCGAAAGTGGCCGGTTGAGCCGCAAAGAGTCGCTGATCGCCGTGGAAGCCGACAAGGCCCTGGCCGTGTTGCGCGAGGAAGGCTCGGCGGTGGCGTTTCCCGAAGCAGTCGCGGAAATGCGAGACGACATGGAGCAAGTCGTCGCGCGTCTGAGCCAGGCCAAAGTCGGCGATGTGACCCAGGGTATCGAGAAAGACATCATCGCCGCGCTCGAAGAAATGATCGCGTCGTTGAAAAAAGCGCAGAAAGACATGGAAGAAAAGGCCAAACAAGGGGAGCCGCCTCCCAGTAGCGGCGAACAGGAGCCCCCGTTGGTCGATACCTTGGCCGAGTTGAAGATGATTCGTGCCTTGCAAATGCGCGTCAACGTTCGCACGCAGCGCTATGCTGAAATGACCAAGACCGAGCAAACCGAGACGCGCGAACTGCTCGATGCCCTGAAGCATCTGGCCGAGCGCGAACAGCGGATCCACAAAGTCACAAGAGACATCGTGGTCGGGAGGAATCGATGAGCCGCTTGCTTTACTCGTCGGCGATCTTGGGCATCTTGTTGCTCGGCTCGTCCTCGGCTGCCGACATCAAGCCCCACCAGGAATTTGCGCAAAAGGCCACCTGGACCCAACCTACGCCCGCCAGCGTGCGCGAACAGGCCTTGGCCTGGCTAACCGCTCGCGATGCTGATGTCGCCACTCGGGCTCAAATCGAAATGCTTTGGGCCAGCGCCCTGGCCGAGGGAAATGAAACACATTTGCTCGATCTACTGGCCGCCACTTTCGCTGCTGCCGACCCGCAGTCGCGCGATCTCGTGGCAATGTGCTCGCAGCCGCGACGGCAAATTGCACTAGCCGACGCGGCCTGGCTGGCGGACGAGAAAGTACCGGCTTGGGAGCGCAATAACGTGCGGTTGCTCTACGGCCGTTGGTTGGTGCAGGAATCCTTATACGACGAAGCGCGAGAACAACTCGCCGAGCTGAAGCCAGAGGATGTTGTCGATCCGGCTGGGTTGTTGTTCTACCAGGCTGTCGTCGAGCATCGTTCTCTGAATCGCGACGCGGGGCTGAAAGCAATAACTAGACTTTTAGAGAACGAATCGAGTATTGCCCGGCGATATAGTTCCGTGGCGCGCCTGATGCAAGCCGACTTGGAAGCGCTCAAGGACGAATCGCTCGATCACATCGCGCGGCGGATGGACGACATTCGTCGACGGCTCGATCTCGGTCGCGCCGGCCCGAAAGTGCGCGGTGTCGAAGACGGCGTGATCGCCTCGCTCGACAAGTTGATTGAAGAGGTCGAAAAGCAACAGCAGGCCGCCGCTGCGGCTGCCGCCGCCAGAGGCGCGCGCGGAACGCTCCGCCCATCCCGTCCCGCGCAAGACAGCATGCCCATGCCTGGACAAGGGCCAGGCGAAGTGGCCAAGAAACCCATAGGGAATTCGAGCGGCTGGGGCGAGTTGCCGCCGCGCCAACGTCAGGAAGCCTTACAGCAGATAGGCAAGGATTTTCCGGCCCATTATCGCGATGTCATCGAACAATACTTCCGTAAGCTGGCCAGCGAAAGCAGCGAAAAACCCGATAAATAGGCCCAATAGGATCGTAAGCTTGTGGTAATGTGGAATCTGATTCTGATAACGTTGCTGGCGGCCGGCGTCGAGTTCGACGTGCAAACCCTCGATGGCCGCACGGACAATGGCCAGCTCGTCGAATTGAACGCAGAACAAGTCGTGCTCGAAGGCGCCGCCGGAAGGAACGCGTTTCCATTGGCTGGGTTGGCCGCCATGGCGCGCGCTGGCGATGCGGGTACGCCGCGCAAGCCCATATTGTGGCTTGAACTGGTCGACCAATCGCTGCTTCCCGCCAGCGAGTTTACGAGCACTGGCGGCGTGGCCCACGTTCGGCTGACCACTGGTGTGGAGCTCGATATTCCGACGCGCGCGATTCGCTGGGTGCGTTTCAGTGCTGGGAACGATCGCGAGCCTAAGCTGGCCAGACAATGGTCTGACATCATCGATGCCAAGGTGGCTGGCGACTTGCTGGTAGTGCGAAAGAGCGGTGCGCTCGACTATTTGGAAGGCGTGCAGGGAGATGTCGACGCCGAGATTTGCAAATTCGAGCTCGACAAAGAGATTATTCCGGTGAAACGGACGAAGGTCGAAGGCATTGTCTATGCTCACCCGGCAGGCGCGGCTTTGCCCGAAGC
>JAYVCO010000618.1:0-6131 GCA_043749935.1 Planctomycetia bacterium | reverse complement strand
CGGCCCACGCGTCTTGCAGGCTTGAGCCCATTCGGCCCAGTGGCCGATCGAGTTGGGAATGGATTGAACGGGCGGTTCGGGCGAGGCGCCTTCCGTCATGAACAATTTCTTCGTGCCGTAATCGGCCAACAGGCGACCGCCGCTCCCCTCGAACAGCACCGCGGAAGTCTTGCCATACACGTCGGCTCCCTCGGGCTTCCAGGCGCCGTGATACCACGTCAAATGCACCGGCGGTTGCTCGCCCCGCGCGGGAAAGTGGTAGTCCACTCGCATATTGTCCGGCACGTCGTTGTCGCCTTGCGAGGTTTTCTCACCCTTGGCTTCGATCGAAGTCGGGTAGCGCAAATCGAGAGCCCAGAACGGCAAGTCCATATAATGGCAACCAAAATCGGCCAGCGAGCCGCCGCCAAAGTCCCACCAGTAGCGCCAATTGAAGTGGAAGTGCGACGGATGGAACGGGCGCATCGGCGCCGGGCCAACCCACAGATCGTAATTGACCGTCGAGGGTGGCGTCCCTTCCTTGACTCGGATGCCCGGTCGAATCGCACCACCGAGCCAGACGTGTACGCGCGAGACTGGACCAATCTGGCCCGCCTTGACGATTTCGACAACGCGGCGATAGTTGTCGCCGGCGTGAATCTGGGTGCCCATCTGGGTCACGGCTTTTTTCTCGGCCGCGATGTTTCGCATTTGGCGAACTTCGTACACGGAGTGCGCCAGCGGTTTCTCGCAATAGACGTCGAGTCCGCGCTTGAGCCCGGCGACCGTGGCCACCGCGTGCGTGTGGTCGGGCGTGGAGACCACGACGGCATCGAGGTTTTTTTCCTTGTCGAACATCTCGCGAAAATCGACGTAGGTCTTGGCCTGCGGAAACCGCTCGGACATTTTTCCCAGGTGCAGCGAATCGACGTCGCACAGCGCGACCATGTTCTCGCTCACCAGATTATTGATATTGTCGGCGCCTTTATTGGCCACGCCGATGCAGGCGAGGTTCAGTTTTTCGTTGGGGCCGCGCGCGGCTAGCACCGTTTGAGGCCGCAGCAGTGTGCCGGCGGTGACTGTCGCCGTGCCCGCCAAAACTGCTCGCCGCAAGAATTCTCGCCGTTCAAAATGCTCTGACATGGCACTCGCTCTCGGATTATTGGCCGTCGTTGTCGGGAAAAGACGCCTCGAAGCGTCAATTGTGGATTGCACTTCCGAACGAGTCAACCGAAAACCACTCCTGCGACGAAACCCCGACGGCAATCTTCATCAGCGGCTGACGTTTGCCAGGTTTCCCACTACAATGCTCCCATGAATGCGACATTCGAGGTTTTGAATCGACTGGCGGAACCGTTGCGGGCTCCCCTGAACGAGTACGCCACGACGCTCAAGAAGTTGGCCGGGGACCATATTATGGCGCTGGACATTTTTGGCGATGCCGCGGCCGGCACCTTCTCGGCCGATCGCCATCGGGTCCAGAGCGCCGCGATCTTCGACACGATTTCCCTGGATGTCTTGCGGCAATTGGGCCAGGAGGGCTCGCGACTGGCCACGCACCATATCGCCGCGCCGCTCGTGTTTACGCCCGCCTATCTCAGCGATTCGTGCGATACGTTCCCGCTCGAGTTCATCGAAATCCAACAGCGGCACCTGACGATCTTTGGCCAGGATTATTTCGCGCCCCTCGTGTTCAAAGACGCGGATGTCCGCTTGCAATGCGAACGCGAGTTGAAGGTGATCTCGATCGGACTGCACCAAGGGCTTCTGTCCTCGGGCGGCCACGAGAAACACCTGAAAGAAATCATCCCCCTCTTGACCGAACATCTGCTCAGAACCTTGCGCGGCCTGCTATGGCTCAAAGCGGTCCGCGAACCACTCACGACGAACCAGGTCGTGCAGGAAATCGAGAAATTCGCCGATCGAACGCTGCCCGGGCTGTGGAGTGCTCTCGGCGAGGCCAATGGCACCGTCTGGGAACGATACTGCAAGCTCTACGCCGACGTGCAGGTTCTGGAAAGTTTCGTCAATGGACTGTAGACCCCAACGCGTGCTAAGGAATGGACGAAAAACAACTTCGCCATCGAAATCCTCTCCCTCGGGGAGAGGGCAGGGTGAGGGCAAACAAATTGCCGAAGTTGTTCTTCGGTCGTTCCTAACGCCGGCTTTCGCATGCGGTGTTCTGATGTTGGCATTTCTGGCCAGTCCCGTCTGGGCCCGCGTCGATATCAAAGACACCGGCAAGTACGTCATCGATACGGCCAACGTCTTGGACAGCGCGACGCGAGAAAAACTTGAGACGCTCCTGGGTGAGTTGGAACGAAAAACAACCGATCAGGTCAAAGTCCTGACAGTACCCACCACCGACGGCGAGGATATTTTCTCGTTTGCCCAACGCACGTACACCAACTGGAAGCTGGGAGAAAAAGACAAGAAGAATGGGGCGCTGATAGTTCTGGCCGTCAAAGATCGCAAAGTTCGGATCCATACCGGATATGGGCTCGAAGGCAGTTTGCCAGATCAATGGATTGGGACTCTCAGCCGGCATGTGGCTCAGGAGTATTTTCGCAAAGGACAATACGCCCAGGGCCTCGAGCAGATGACGCTCGAAGTCGTCCACAAGCTAGCGAAGGACGCGGGTGTTGAAATCGAGGGATTGCCTCCTTCCAGAAGGAACCCGCCTCAAGGTCCCAAAAGCTGGTTGCAACTTTGCCTGCCTCTTCTGCCGTTGGTAATTCTCATCTTGTTCATTTGGCTCTCCCGACGCCGCCGGGGTTTTGGGGGAATGGGACCGGGTATGTGGGGTGAGGCGGGCAGCCCGTGGATCAGCAGCGGCGGATTTGGAAGCAGTGGATTTGGCGGTGGATCGTTCGGTGGCGGCGGATCCTTCGGTGGTGGCGGCGGTTCATTCGGAGGCGGCGGATCCTCCGGCGGCGGTGGCGGAGGCGCGAGTTGGTAAAATCGGCCGATCAACTTACGGACGACTCAAAAATAGCTTCGCCCGCATACACCTCTCCCTCTGGGAGAGGGCAGGGTGAGGGAAATCAAAATATCGAAGTTATTTTTGAATCGTTCCCTAGAATTATTTCCTAACGCGGGCGTTCAAGCCCGGAGAAAACTGAAAGGACATATCCATGAAACCCTTGCAGATCGTGATTGGAGTCGTGGTCGGCCTGTTGGTTATCGCGGGCGGGCTCGCGATGCTGGTTCTCGGCGGATACAACTCGGCCATCAAACTCGACGAGGCAGTCAAACAGGAATGGGCCCAGGTGCAAAACCAGTTGCAGCGCCGCTACGACCTGATTCCCAATTTGGAAGCCACGGTCAAAGGCACCGCGGGCCAAGAGCAAAAGGTGTTTCTCGGTATCGCGGAGGCACGCAAGGCGTATTTCCAATATCAGAAAGCCAGCACCGTCGGCGAGCAGGCGGCGGCGGCCGGCCAGATTGAAGGCGCGCTGTCGCGACTGCTCGTTCTGCGCGAGACCTATCCGGAATTGAAATCCAACGAGTCGTTCATGAAATTGCAGGACGCGCTGGAAGGCACCGAAAACCGCCTGTCGGTCGAGCGCGGACGCTATAACGAATCGGTTCAGACTCTAAACCAATTCACGCGCCAGTTTCCCGGCAGTTTCTATTCCAGCCTGGCAGGCGTCCACGAAGCCAAGTACTTCGAGATCGACAAGGGGGCCACCGAGCGGCCGAAAGTCGATTTCTCCGACAAGGCTCCGCAGGCGGAACCCGCAGAGACCAAGAAGTAAACTGGGACTGTCGGCATAAGCTGGTCCGATAGACGTTAGGGCAGAGGGGCGCCAACGGGTGTGCCTTGCTGCGATCCAGGCGGGACCGAATCAATCGGCGGTGCGCCGCCCGGCACGACGGGACCATTCGCACCGACAGTGCGAGAAACCCCAGGGTTGTTTGTGGCCGAAGCGGTCCAAGGCAGCCGTTCCAGCCGACTGGGCGGCGGCGCGTCGATTTCGGCCAGGTGCTCCAACAGCACGCGGTGAACTTCCAAAACGCTGAGCGGGTGCCGATTGATCGCGCTATGGTCGGCATTGACGATGATCTCGGACTGCGCGTTCTCCAAATGGGCACTGTTGTATGCGACGATTCCGTCGCTGCCCCCTACGACGTGTCCGATGAAACCCTTCTCGGGAATCTTGCCAACGATGTTGTGGTGTTTGACCCAGGGAGCCGGCTTCGAGTCGAGCATCACGGGCAAGATCGGCGAGTCGGGGGCCAGCGAATCGATGCTCGTGAGCACGTCGATCAAATTCGGTTTTCGCAACAGGTCCTTGTTCTCCTTATACAGTTCCTGGCGATCGTGGATGATCATTTGCGGCAGATTGATGAGTTTGCTGCCGATCCAACGCGTGGTCGAGTTGGCCACTTTGCTGCCCCGAAAGGGCGTGCCGATGGTGATCACGCGCTTGACCGAGGGATTCGGACGAAAAAAGAACGTGTTGGCTAGGTCTTGTTTCGTCTGGTCCGTTGCCTTGATCAACTGGAACGGCTTGTCGCTGACGATATTCCAAAAGTCGTTGCCGCTATCGAGCGTCTGCAGTTCCGCCACGAGCCCGCCCATGCTGTGACCGACCAGGACCATCTGATCGAGCGCGGTCTGCCGGTGCCCGGGATCGATGATTTCGCGTGCCTCGGCCAAATCTTGCCGCAGTTCCGCGGCGCTACGCCAGAAGGGCTGGCCGCTGGGGTAGAGATAGAACCAGAACTGATAGCGCTCTCGGATCTCCGGCGCGCCGCGCAGGTCGTTGAACATTTCCATCCACGTGATCGGACTCGACCAAATACCGTGGATCATCAATACCGGAATCTTGCCCGGCTGATAAGGCTCGAGCATGTACAGCCCTTGTATCTTCTCGGTCTGGGCCGGGTTCAACAGACCGACCGTCGATGAATCGAGGTTGCGCAATTGCTTGGTGTTCAGCGCGTAGGCCAGCGGCGTCGTCAGATCGCTTTCCAGCGGCACGCGCCGCCCCTCGACGCTGATCTCAGACGTGTTCAACGGATCGTAGAGCTCGAGATGCGCGACATGGTGTTCGCCCGAATGTCCCTGATTCGGCAACACGCGCATGAAGGCCGTGACCGGAAAGCTCATGCCGGGCGGATAGAACTTTTCGTCGGGGCTGGCATTCGCGTGGTGCTTGCGCACGGCAATCAAGGGCACGCCCAAGCCGAAGTTGTGATATTGATTCTGCAAGTTGCGAATCTCGTAATCGGAAACGAATCGGAAGTTCTCGAAATCCTCGGCCCGCCACCCGTTGCCTCGCAACACGATCGTGGCCTCGACGGTTTGGTTGGCCGTGTGGATGGTGTGCGACGTTCCAGGCACAAGCTCGCCTTGCTTTTTGATGATCCGCAACATGCTTTCCAGCGCGCCGTTGTACAAATCGCAAGCACCGCGAAACTCCGGATCATACGGATTGCGGTAAAGGCCGAAACGGTTGTCGAACAGATATTTGTAGGCGTTGACCACGGCCAGCCCGTGCATTTCCAAGGCACGTTGGCGATTGACCGGCTCGGCCCGTTCGCCCGCCAGATAGGCCAGTTCCGCCAGCGAATAGAGTTTTTCCGCCGAGGGCTCTTGTTTGACGATTTCGTGAAGCTTGACCAGCAGTTCTTGAGAGTGGTGCTTCACCTCGTCCTCGAGGTTATAGCGCCTTAGCAAGAGCATCGTCCGCGCGGTCGGTTGAGGGCCGCTGGTCGAGAGCAATTGCAACGGCCCGGCCAAGGGATTGGCGGGCACCTCGCGCACGCGCACCCACGACGTCTGCGCGCAGCCCGAGCCCAACACCGCGAACAGCAGCAAGATCATCGCCACCGTCCGCGAAGCTCGCGCCCTTTTGACTGGGCCAAATGCTCGCAATTCGCGCCGCATGCGTGGTTTCAGATTAAACTCGAACTTTCTTGGAGCTAACGACTTGGGCGCGCGGCGCTCCGCCGCACGCAAGCCGAGACTAACGCGGGGCGAACGATAAGAAGTTCAGCGGCCAGCGGCAATGTCGCTTTCGCGTCAGCAGCCTGCCCATATGGGCTAGGTTTCCCACGCCGTTGCTATTGCGCGAAGTGGCAGAGATGAACTCAGAGTGGTCGGTTTCAAGGGGCGTGCTAGCCCGGATTATTCATGGGCCGGA
>JAYVCO010000617.1:0-2320 GCA_043749935.1 Planctomycetia bacterium | reverse complement strand
CAGCGGATCGAGAATCAACTTGCCGAGCGCGGCAAGCGAAACCTGAAGTTGCTTTTCGGCTTCGAGTTCGCCGAGCTTCTGGAGCGGATTGTCCGTGGGACTTTGGCAAGGCTGGAAGGCGGTTTGAAATGCCGCTACTGCGGCGTCGATCGGTTCGGCGGCGCCTAAGTCGATGACTTGCACGTCGCCATCGCCAGTAGACGGCGTCAGCCAGGCCACGTAGTGCGGCGGCTGATAAGTGATGCCTTTACTCTTGAAATTGAACGGTTCGATTCGAGCAAAATCGATCAATAAGCCATTCTTGGGAATCGCGCGACGCATCTGCTCCAAACTGGTCCAGGGGTCGGTCTGCTGCGGGCGGCCCAGGCCTTCGCTGACTTTGGCAGCGAGTTCGCGTTCGCGTTGGCCAAGCGATTCGAGTTGTTTGCGATGCTGAGCGATTTGGTCGGCGCTGGGCGTCGACTGCGATTGCTTGGCCAGTTTGGCGCGCGTGACGTTGAGGTCTTGCACGAGTTGTTTCATGGCTGGTGTAGTGGCCGCCCGTGCCAGCGCAGCGCTTTCGGACAGCGACTCTTGGACCACGGCTTTACCATTGGCCAAAAATTCGGCCGATGCAGCAGCCAGCGTGGGCTGATCTTTTTGCAAACCCAGCGACAACGCAATATACAATGGATAGCGGTCGACCAATTCCACAAAGTGCAGTTGCTCTTGCTGGCCCAACGCCGGCAAAACGCTGGCCACGTGCGACCGGCTGGCGCGACGCATCGCGCGGGCATACTGCTCAGCCTCTTTCCAATCGCCTTGTGCCACGTCAATGATTACCTGCCACAGTTGCGAATAGGCCGTATCCGGATGGTTTTCGCCTAACACTTTCTTACGAATATTCAGCGCCAACCCGCAGGCCTTCCGGGCAGCGGCAAAATCCCCCGCCTCGACACTGGTCGTGCCGATGTGGTCCAGCGAGGTGGCCACATCGGGATGATCGAGGCCAAACAGATCTTGGCGTATCGACAGGGCTTGCTCGAAGTTGGTTTTGGCCTTGGCGTACTCGCCTTGCAGATCAAGCGCGCCGCCGATAGCATCGTAGGCGTCTGCTGTGGAAGGATGTTTGCGACCATAGGCTTCCAGATACACGGCCAACGACTGCTCGTAGCAGACCTGAGCACCGGCAAAGTCGCGCATCGAGAAGTACAGGTCGCCCAAGTTTGCGCCGGATTGAGCGGTCGCAGGGTGTTTAGCGCCAAGCACCTCCAAGTTGATGGCGACAGCCTGCTTGTGATAGACCAAGGCCGCGTCGAAATCACCCATCTTGGTGAGAATATTGCCGAGCTCATTGAGTGATTCGGCCGTGTCGGCGTTCTTTAGCCCGAGCACTTTCTTGCGAACGGCCAGCGCTTGTTCGACTTTCGATTTGGCTGCCGCATATTCACCCATGTGCCGCAGCACACCGCCAACATTGGTCAAGGCCGTGGCGTAGTAGGGATGTTCTGCTCCCAAAGCGCTTTTATAGACATCGGCCGCCTGTTGATAAAACGCGCGAGCCTTGGCGTACTCGCCAGTGGCTTCGTAGAGACTGCCCATATTATTTAGCGAAGTGGCAGTATCGACGTGCTTAAGCCCCAACACTTCTTTGCGGATCGCCAGCGCCCGCTCCAAATAGGGCGTGGCAGTGGCAATATCGCCCGACATCATCAGCTCGCCGCCCAGGTCGTTGCACGAACTGGCAGTGGCGAGATGTTTCGGCCCGAGGATTTTTTCGCGAATGGCCAGCGCCTGTCGTGCCAGTGGGATCGCCTCCTTGTATTTCGCCTCACCGTCGAGTTGCACGATCTGACTGTTGAGCTTTTCGACTGTCTTGAGTTGCGCTTGTTGATCGGCCGTCAGCTTTGGCTCGGCAGCCAGCAGCCGCGAATCGACCAGCAGCGCGACTACTGCGAACAGGACCGCAAAATGAACGACGGCTGCAAATCGCGAGCGTGCAAACTGAACCGTCTGATCCGAAGATTTCATGGGGCACCGATCGCGCGAGGTAGTGGAACTTGAAAGCGGATCCGACCGAACGATAGTCTGCCCCGTCCACACTGCTAACGCAAGTCTTTGCCCGCCGGACAATCCGGGGCACTGTCCCGTCAGAGTAAATGCGGCCCAAAACAGCGGATGGGCCGCCCCGAGTTTTTCTCGACGCGCTTTGATCCGCGCAAGTTGGGCATTCCGGAGCGCTTCGGACTTGGGTTGCCCAGCCTCGACAGCGGCAAGCTGCTGCCCGTGCCCGCGAGCATCACTCTTGACTCGCTGACGAATCCAGCCGCGCAGGCCGCCG
>JAYVCO010000616.1:0-4764 GCA_043749935.1 Planctomycetia bacterium | reverse complement strand
CGCCTTCGAACTGATAAGGAAAGGGATGGAACGGAAAGGACAGCGCGCCTTCGCCAATCAGCGTTTCGAGCGACGGCTGCAACATATAAAACAGCCGGTCTTCGAGCTTGATCACGTCTCCCGGCGGCTTGATTCGTGTCCGGGCTGCGGCCGCTTCTGGAGCACTGGCCGAGACTCCCTCGGCAGGGCACCTGGCGGGCAACGCCGGCAGGTCGGGCGAAGGCGACTTGGCGTCTTTTCGCCAGGACATGAACTGAGGAAAATCGAAGCTCAGGATTTTCGGTTTCGCCGCGACCAACGACAGTGAGACCGCGCCCGTGAGACTGCCGGCCAAGGCCACGCTATAGAGCTTGGGCCTGGACGCTCGCAGTTGGCTGGCCGCCCAAGCTGCCGGCAAGATGGTGATCTCGAGGTTGGGGTCAACGCCGAGCATGGACACCTCGAGCGAAGGCGTCCACGTTACAATTCGCTCGCGCGCGACCGTTAGTCCCGATGGATCCATCGTGGCATTCCCGAGAGAGCTAGTGGCAGTGCCACACACATTTTACCTGTGCCGCCGTGTTCTGGTCCGCACGAAACCCTGCGGGATTCGTGCTCGCGTGATAACGGGCACTCGGTTGGAACCTATTGGAAAGCGTACTAATTATCGCCCCAGCGCTTTGGGCTCAGGAACGAGCGCCCTTGTGGGCTTCTTCGACGGCTTCGCGAATCCGCTCGAACGGTTCGCTCAAGTCCAGTCCCGCCACGTTTTCCAATCGAGCGGCAATCATCTGTCGGTCGGCTTCGCGGTGCGTTGGCACGGCCAGCCGATTCCGGCCGATCGCGAACTGATTCAAGTGGGCTCCGGCCCGATGCGCCGCGTCCACTCGCCACGTCCACGACTCGGCGGGTGCTCGGCATTTGCTTTCCTCATCCGCCAGCACGAGCGCCACTGGCAGCGAAATGTAATCGCGAACCGTGAGCGCCAATTCCACGTCCGTGCAAACTGCGAGCGGTTCCAAGGCACTTTTGCCCAACAAGGTCTGGCCGATCTGCTCGCCGTATAGGTACGACTCGAGCGTTGGGCCAAACAAAATCTGCTGGGCGCGGTTCGCCTTGACCGGCGCCGTGCAGTGGAATTCCAAAGGGCGGCCGGCCTGATTCAGTATCAGATAGCCGCCAATCAACCCTTGTTGCTCATGCTCGAGGACCGTGAAGAATCCCAGGGCCGCTTGCGACTTAAGGTCGCCGTTGCTCATGCGCCGATCCCCATCTTAGCCAGTAACCAAAGGTGCAATATCGTCGGTGTTCGTCTTCGTCTTGGGCGTCCAAAGTTTTGGATTGCCGAAATCGATTCAGTTGCCCTTTGGATCGGGCTAGCCCAGCCACCGACTTTAACGGCGCTTTGGCAGCCCGCGCATGTAACGCCCAGTCGCCGGTACACCCAGACTTGCAGGCCCCCTGCCAACTTCCCAGCTTCAGGTGACTTTGCGGTATTTTGTCGAAGATTACGGCGGCACCTACGCGCTATAATACCCGTAAAATTGCCCAAAATGCGCCACCGGACTTGTTGCACCCCATGGTGCTAGCTAGTGGTAAAATGCGTGCTTCCTTGTAGAATGGGTGACTAGGAGCTTTCCTCATTCAGGAGTTGGCACACTATGAGTCATGATTCGCATTCCACGCCGGCCTTGTTCACACAGGTCGACATTACAGCAGGGACGCAGATTCGACCTCGAGACAGTCAGGACATTGTCGACGAGCAGTCTGGTTTGCTGCGAAGCATCCTGGCGGCCCAAGACAGACAAAACGAATTGCTCGAAGAACTGGTCAACCAGTTCGGCGCGGCACAGCGCCAGCGCTCCGTCGAGTTGGGCCAATGGAAGCAAGCGAATCCCGACTTGGCGCGCGGATGCCGAACGGCGGCCGAAGCACTGAGCCAGGTGCAGGTGGAATTCTTGGGCACGATGACCCGCGAGATCAATGAAAACGCCGACGCCCTGATGGACGGCGAATTCATGTTGAATGAATTCGTGGATCGGTTTGGACCTCGCCTGGCGCATCTCAACGGAGTGCTCCAGATCTTGGCTCAATTGAGTAGCACGCCGAATCCGGCCAATTCGTAATCTCCCAGTGAACGGCTGGCGCGGATGCTCGTCGATCTGGTTCAAGTCATTACGTCGGACGGCTTGCGATTGCACGGCGCGCTTGAGCTCGCCGAAAGCGGGCCATCGGACGGTTCGCTCGGCCGCCAGGCGGCGGTCGACGCATGGCTTTGCCTGCATGGCACTGGCAGCAACTTCTATTCAGCTTCGACGCTGAGTGCGTTGACACCCAAGCTCTTGGCTGGCGGCGCCGCGGTGTTGCGCGTCAACACGCGTGGACATGACCTGATGTGTACCGGCCCCTCGGCTCCGGGCCGTTGGTTGCAGGGTGCG
Organism: Planctomycetia bacterium; assembly: GCA_043749935.1. Taxonomy (GTDB): domain Bacteria; phylum Planctomycetota; class Planctomycetia; order Pirellulales; family PALSA-1355; genus PALSA-1355. The sequence goes on along the minus strand of JAYVCO010000616.1, from coordinate 2,347 downwards.
GCATTCGAGCGGGTCGACGAGTCGGTGCTCGATTTGGCTGCCTGGATCGCCTTTCTCCGGCAGCGCGGTTTTACGCGGATCGGCATTTTGGGACACAGCTTGGGCGCGGTGAAGGCTATTTTTGCGTTGGCGACGGATCGCTCGCTCGAGGTCTCCTTGCTGGCTGCCGTCTCTCCGCCGCATTTGTCGTACTCGTATTTCTGCCAGACCACGCGCGGCGATGAATTTCGCCAGATGTTCGATACGGCCGAGGAGTATGTTCGCCAAGGCCGCGGCGATGACTTGTTATTGGCGAAATTTCCCTTGCGCTATTACGTCAGCGCCACCGGGTACATTGATCGCTATGGACCGGCGGAACGATATAACGTGCTGAGACTGCTGGACCGAGTGCCTTGCCCCACGTTGGTGACCTATGGGTCCCTGGAAGAACAGGGCGATCTGGCGTTTCGTGACATGCCCGCGGCCGTGGCTAAGACGGCTACGGCGGAAAATTGCTTACAAGTCGCCGTGATTGCCGGCGCGGATCATATTTACACCGGCTGTCATGATGTGCTTGCTGGGCGGATTACAGCGTGGCTGAATCGTCTGCAGCGAACGGAAGATCGCCAGGGCTAGTTGTTTTCGCCGCTGAAGTCGGGTATTTTTTGAGGTATTCGGCTGCGCGGCCCAAAACGCCCACCCACCGCTTGCCGGCGCGCTGAATCGCCCGATCCCACCTTCGAGGAGTTTTCATGAGCACACTTGAGCAGGCTTCTGCCGCCGATATCGAAGCGGCCGCCCAAAGGGCGCGCGACCAGCTTGACGCCCATACCTATGAGACCGTGCAGTGGCACTTTCATCCGTCGAGCGGATGTCCGTTTTGGCTGGAATATGCCAAGGCGCTGAAATTCGATCCGCTGAAAGAAGTTCGTACCTACGACGACCTGAAAAAATTCGAGTCGTTCAAAGACGAATGGTTGCGCGGCGGGCCGGTGCGGCGCTGGGTTCCCAAGGCGTTGGCCGACAAGCCAGTCTATGTGTTCGAAACTGGCGGCACGACTGGCATCCCCAAAAGCCGAATCGCCATCGACGACTTTCGCACCGACTATTCGCTGTTCAGCAAAACGTTGCCGGACAAGTATTTTCCGCCAGGAGCCAACTGGTTGATGCTGGGCCCTTCCGGCCCGCGCCGGTTGCGGTTGGCGGTCGAGCATTTGGCGCAGTTTCGCGGCGGTATCTGCTTCTGTGTCGACTTGGATCCGCGCTGGGTCGTGAAGTTGATCAAAAAGGGTTGGATGGAACACCTCGAAGCCTACAAGCAACATTGCGTGGATCAGGCGATCACGATTTTGAGCGCCGGCCACGATATCAAGTGCATGTTCACCACGCCCAAGCTGCTCGAGTCGCTGGCGATGGCATTGGAAAAGCGCGGCACGACAATCGGCGAGCAAGGCATCACCGGAATCTTTTCGGGCGGCACCGAGTTCACGCCGCAGTGGACCCGCTTTGCCACCGAGGAATATTTGGAAGGCGTGTACATGACGCCGACTTACGGCAACACGCTGATGGGCCTGGCATGCAGCAAACCGGTCACGGCCGAAGAGGGCTACAAGATTTCCTACTACGCGCCGCAGCCGCGCGCTGTGCTCGAAATCGTTGACTTCAACGATGCCGATACCGTCGTTGGCTACGGCAAGACGGGGCGCGTCAAATTGACCACGCTGACCAAGGAATTCTTCGTGCCCGGCTTTTTGGAGCGCGACGAGGGTGAGCGAGAAAAACCGTACATCAAATATCCCTGGGACGGCGTGAGCGGCGTGCGACCCTTCCACGAGCTGGCCGAAGCCACGACCGTGGGCGTGTATTAATAGAGAGATTCGGCAAAGCCTATAGTCGCAAAGCTGATAGGCTCTGGCACCAAACATTGCGGAGATCAACTACGTGCTGAACATTCCGATTCTGCGTTGGGGTAAGCCCTACGACTCGCTGGAAGTCGACTCGGTCGTACACTTCATGACCGGCGAGCCGATCGCCAAGGTGAGCCAGGCCAATGGCGGCCTGTTGCAGCGCGATATGCGCAAAGCCGGCAAGGCGCGAGAAGCCCTGCGCTCGATTCCGTGCGATGAGCTGATCGAGCGGGTGAAGAAGGCGGGCGAGTTGTATCTCAACGCCACGCTGCCGATCGGCGATGGGTTGCAGACGCCCGACGATTTCGCGCACATGCAGTCGGCTTCCACCGGATTGCCCGAGCACATGTGCAAGGCGAACATGCAGAAGAATTTCTTCGTGCTCTCGCACATGGACCAGATGCTCGACGCCCTGACGCGCGGCCTGGACTTGAACATCCTTTCGAACGGCTACGGAGTCG
>JAYVCO010000615.1:0-5656 GCA_043749935.1 Planctomycetia bacterium | reverse complement strand
CACAAGCGCCCGACTCCGTTAGCAGCTATCTATCTTAATGCCGCGTGCAGCTATTCACAAGTATTTGCCACTTAGCAGGTTAAAAGCAGATCTCCTAATGCTGGATGGCTGCTGGGATAACTCGACGAGCGGAAAGCGGGCCGCGCTTGTCGGTCCGTGAGCCTCTGATATGTACCTTGGAAGGTCGCCAAGTGCCTGGTCTTGGCCCCCTCCGGTGACCGAATTCGTAGCGAGCAAATGAGCCTTGCGACGGCGCGGGCCAGTGAATTACGGGAGATTGCAGGGTGAAATCGCTGGTTTTCGCGATTTTTCCGCGAAATAAGGCGTTTTGTGGCTTGCAATTTTGGTGGTGTCGATTTTAATCATCGCGTCCCTTAGCGCGGACATACGTTTTGTAACCCCTGCAAACCCACAAGGAGGGTCAAAGATTATGGCGAAAGCCGCAGCTCCCGCGAAGAAAGCCCCATCGAAGTCGGAAGTGACGAACAACATTGCCGAAGCGACCGGTCTGTCGAAGAAGCAAGTCGGCACCGTGCTCGAGGCGCTGGCCAACGAAATCAAGAAGAGTCTCTCGAACAAGGGTCCCGGCGTGTTCGCCGTTCCTGGGCTAGTCAAGATCGAAAAGAAGAAGGTCCCGGCTCGGCCGGCCCGTAAGGGAGTTCCCAACCCCTTCAAGCCCGGCGAACTGATGGATCAACCGGCCAAGCCGGCAAGTGTGAAGATCAAGGTTCGTGCCTTGAAGAACCTGAAAGACATGGTCTGATCGAGTTAGCTGCACTTGGTTGAGCTACAAACCAGGGAACGTCGCACGAAAAGAGCTCCCTAGAACACGGCCGCTTGGCCAGACTCGCCTCTCCATGATCGAGAGCGAGTCTGGTTGGGCGGCTTGTTTGCTGCGCGGTTTGGCGTGTTTAGCGCGGCTTGGCCACACGCTTTTGTCGTCGGGGACGCAATTTCCTGGACTCAGCCAAATCGAGCAGACTGATGCGATTTAGCTCGCCCGCAAACTGCCTGGTGCTCTGAGCGCAAACTCGATTGATTTGGTCGATCGCTTTGCGCTGCTTCGCGCAAACTGGCACGAGCACACTTGGCGCCGGAGCCGATTCCACGCCGCTGACGATATTCAACAACGTGATGCTTTTTGGTGATTTGGCCAACGCATATCCGCCACCAGGTCCCGAAGTGCCACGTAGCAGCCCCGCGTCGACGAGCCGCCGAAGAATCCGGTAGAGAAAGCGAGGCGGAAAGCGGCAGCCTCGCGAGATTCGGGCCGCCGTAACCTGGCCCTCACCCGCCAATTGATGGATTTGCACGAGAATTCCGACTGCGTAACTGACCGACCGGGTAAGTCTCATACCAGCCTCGTCGCAGAATCGCTCATTTCGGCGAGAGTAACCTCGCGCCCCGCGGTCCATCACAGAGTCCCGCACACCATGATCCTATTCTCTCTCTCGAAAACGGGCTAGCGAAACTGCGCGGAAAGGCCCGACAACTCGAACGCATCTGTGTCCGCGCCAAACCCGTTCGAGGGGCAAGCGCTTTTCAACCCAGTTCCCGCAAAGCTTCGATCGGGTCCATGGCAGCCGCGCGCACCGCGGGATAGAGCCCGAAAATCACGCCGACACAGACCGAAATCCCGAACGCCAGCGGAATCGACCAGCCGACGATTTCCGGCTGCACGTCGCGAATGACGGCTGGCAGGCTTTCCATCGCGGCCGGAAACATGCGGTTAAGCAAATCGCGCACCGTGTTGATCACTGGACCGCACGTGAGTCCCACGAACACGCCCGTCAAACCACCGGCGATCGACAGTACGACCGTTTCGACCAAGAACTGCCTCGCGATGTCGCGCCGTTTAGCCCCCAGCGCGCGGCGAATGCCAATTTCGCGGGTCCGCTCGGTAACGGTCGCGAGCATAATGTTCATGATTCCGATGCCACCGACCACAAGCGAAATGGCCGCGATAATTCCCATGAAAATCATGAACATCATGCGGCTGGTCTTCGCTTGCTCGAGCAATTCCAGCGGCACGGTCACGCCGTAATCGCGATCGCGATGGAACTCGGCCAGCGTGTTCTTCACGATCTCGGCGGTCTCGAGCACGTGGCGGACCTCGCCAACCCGAAGCGTGATTTGATTCAGTTCCATGATCTCGCGCTCGAACGAGTCGCTGCGGCGGGTGAAGATGATATCGCCAATCCGCGACCAGAGGGTCGAAAGCGGGGTGTAGACGTCGTTGGCGTAGTCTTGCGAATCCAACGAGCCGCCAATGGCCGCCGACGGCGCTCGGTCTTTCACCACGCCGACCACGACGTAATACAGGTTTTCGACGCGAATCGATCGACCCAGCGGATCCTCAACAGGAAACAAATGCTCGGCCACGTTCTGGGCCAGCACGCAGACGTTGCGCTTGTGTTCCATATCGCCATCGGTCAGAAATCGACCGCGATCAATTTCCAGATGGACCACGGTGGCGTAATCGGGCGTGCAGCCGACAAAACGGCCGTCGACCAGGTGTACCGAATGGCGGAACTCACGCCGCAGCTCACGCACGGGTAGCGCCGTGGCAATCGTGGGAATGGTCTCGGTCAGACGCTCGTAATCGCGGCGGGTCAAACCATATTGCGTCGGACCGTTCTGGCTTGGCTCGGCTTCCTCGCGGCGCGGCTTGATCGAGCGGACGATGATGTTGTCGGCACCCAGACCTTCGATCTGCTGGGCCACCGCGGTGCTGATGCCATGCCCGATGGCTAGCAGCCAGATCACGCTAGCAACGCCGACCAGAATTCCCAACACGGTTAGCAGCGAGCGCAGCGGGTGGAGCCGCAAGCTGCGGACGCCCAACATCCAGACGCGCACGCCGGTCACGAGCCGGGCCCTCCGGCGGTCGCTCGCGCGGGCGGAGAGGTACTCTTGCCAACCTTCTCGTTTTGGGCGGCAAGCTTGGCTGCGACTTTCGCCGGCGTCTTTTCCTCGACCTCGGGCAGGTGAACCTTGGTCAGGAAGACGCGTGGATTCATCAGCACTTCGTCGTTATTCAAAAGTCCGTCGCGAATGATCAGAAACTTTTCGTTCGTCGAACCGATGAGCACCTCGCGCGCTTCCAAATCGGTTCCATCGCGCACCAGTAGGCAGTAGTGCTTGCCGCCCCGTTCGACGACCGATTGAATCGGCACTTGCAGGGCGTCGGGACTGGTTTCGACGCGAATCGCCACTTTCGAGGTCATGCCAGGCCGCAGCGCGTCGGGTGGAGAATCCACTTCGATCGTCGTGGCGTACTCTTTCACGTTCGCATTGAACCAATTTCCGCTGGCCGGATATTCGTTGACCTTGGTCACCTTGCCGGTCAGTTCGGCGCCTGGAAGGCCTTCGATTTCCAGCGTTGCCAACATGCCCACCTTGATCAAGTCGATGCGCGACTCGGCGACCTTGGCGACGACTTGCATCCGTTTCGGATCGGGCAAGCGGATGAGCACCCGCCGCTCATTGACGATCGTCCCTTCCTTGATTTGGTATTCGGCGCCGCGGAAACTCTCGAATTCGTGGTCGTAGACGACCTGGCCGCCAATGGGAGCATTGATCTGGCATTTGCTGATTTGCCGCTCGATCAGTTGCAGCTTCTGGGTTTCCAGGGCCAGCTTGGCCTCTTCCGACTTGACCTTGGCTTTCGCGGTGCGAATGTCGGCGTCCTGCTGCTTGAGAGTCTTCACGCGCACGAACTTCTCGAGCACCTCGAGTTTCTTATGAGCGATTTTGAGATCCGTGCGGGCCTTTTCAATCGCGAATCGCTCTCCCTGCAACTGCGTGGTAGTGATATAGCCGCGACGTGCCAGCCGTTCGCTAAACCGAAATGACTCCTCGGCTCGGCTCAAGTTTTCCTTGGCGACCAGCAGTTCGCTCTTGAGCTCCTCTTCCTCCTGCCCGTAGGTGCCAAACTCGTATTCCTGCTTGGCGAATTCGGCCGACTCTAGTTCGCTCTGCGCTTGAGCGGCGGCGGCCTCGGCCGTGCTGACGGCTATCTGCTGCGTCGTCAGTTCACCTTGTAACGCCGAATCGTCGAATTTCACCAGAAAATCGCCCGGCTTGACGACGGTTCCCTCGGGCACGATCTGGATAATCTTGACGCCGGTGCCCGCGGCATTACGCGACTGGACCTCGCAACGGATTTCGACATTCGACGAGCTTTCCAGCTCGCCGCGCTCGACGACGTCGTGGGTGAAAATCCCCTTTGTGGCCCGTTGTGTGAGCCACTCTCCGCTAGCCGAACTGCCCTTGAATATCGGCAACAGCCAGAACGCCAGGCCCGCGACCGCTAGCACTGCCACGAGCGCAACGACCACGCTCGATCGAGACGCACCCCGGCGCCGAACGTTCAAGCGGGGGCTGCCCGCGGGCGCAGCGATTAACGGAAGCCAAGCAGCCCGTTGAATTATTCGACGGGCTGCGACGTCGCATGGACGCGATGACAAAATAGCGACACAAGTCGTTATTTTGCGAGCCGTGCGGAGCTTAGCTCCGCACTTGGCGAGGTTGAAAAATGCCACGACGGCATTTTTCAACGGCCTGCAGTTGACGCGAACCATTGGGGCCACCTTGGGAAGGATTGATGCCGCTCGCGGCCAAGGCAGTACAAAGCCGCGAGGGGGAGGGCTCTCTGCAACCGACCCCAATTGTAGTCCCCCGGAAGGGCCGTGTCATCCTGGATTTGCACCGCGATAGCCACCGACCGGAGAGCCGGTTTTTCCAGCATTTGTCATGTTTCCGTCGCCAGAAACTGTTAAGAGGGCTTGTTCTCCAACATCTGAGCCGTGCCGTCTTGGTAAATGAAACCGAAGAACGACACGACGGCACTACGAAGTGGAAACGAGGGGGTCGAATCAGACGACGCAAGGTCTGCCGCAGCGGGCGTTGTCACATCTGTAAGGGAATTAACTCATTTTCGATCTTCCGAAGAGTTGGATTGCACGAGCGACAGCTTGTCCTCACGATTGACCGCACGTCATGAAGGTACTAGCCTAGCCGAGAGTTTTCGATTCCAACCAGAATCGTTGGAGTAAACAGGGCATGGCTAAAGACAGTCGTGGATGGGCATCGGGTCCGCTGGGGACCGCAACGATTCTGATCGGTCTGTGTCTGTCGACGGCCGGCTGCGGCGGTCGCCCTCTTCCCCGCAGGCACGTCGAGACTAGCTCTGGTGCCGTTCTCATCGAAGGCGATGTTTGGGCCGATAACTGGTTCGCCCTCTACTTGGGCGACGAGTTATTGGTCGAAGACTCTGTTCCCATCACCACGGAGCGTTCCTTTAATGCCGAGAGCTTCTCGTTCCGGGCAGACTATCCGTTGGTCCTGAACTTCGTCGTCAAAGACTTTAAGGAGGACGATTCAGGTCTGGAGTATATTGGGACTCCCAAGCAGCAGATGGGCGACGGCGGCATCATTGCTCAATTCCGGGACGCTGCCACCGGAAACCCGATCGCCGTCAGTGACGGCAGTTGGAGTTGCAAGGTGATTCACCGCGGCCCTTTGGACGACTCGTGCGAACGGGAAAGTCCTCCCGTGGCCGGGCAAGCCCCGTGTGAATTCATTTCAATCGATGAACCCAGTGGCTGGAAACACTTAGAGTTCGATGACAGCGGCTGGGATCGGGCGACCGTCT
>JAYVCO010000614.1:0-9796 GCA_043749935.1 Planctomycetia bacterium | reverse complement strand
GGAGTACGCACGGCCATCGTGGACGAGCACGCTGGCCCGCGGGCCGGCGGTGTAGCCGACGTCACGATATTTACAGTCGTAGATATGCGTCCACAGCGGATTACCTGTCTCGGCGTCGAAGCAGAGGACGCGTTCGACCTGGTTGGGCTCGACGACCCGATCGGTCACATAGACACGGCCACTGGCAACCGTGGGGCCGCTGTACCCGCTGCTGATCGGCTGGCGCCATTGAATGTTCAATTGGGGCTGCGCAAACTTCGTTACGATCCCCTGTTCGCGCCACACGCCATCGCGATTCGGACCACGCCACTGCGGCCATTCGTCGGCGCTCGCAAGTTTGCACACGAGTGTAAAGGCGAGCAAAAGCAGGCCGAAGGAAAGCAGACGAACTCGAGCGATTCTCATGGCGCGTTATCTTCCCGTTGTTTTTAGTGGCGCATTAGAAACAGCGAACGGTTTTTTAGCTGCGCGCTAACTTGTGAAATCGCTCTTTGAGATCCCGCGTGATCGGGCCGGGCGTGCCATTGCCAATCGAGCGGCTGTCGACCTTGACCACAGCGATCACCTCGACGGCCGTGCCCGTCAGAAAACACTCGTCCGCGATGTAGACGTCGTGCTTCGTAATCGCCACTTCGCGAACCTCAAGCCCGGTTGCACGGGCCAACTCGATGACGGCGTCACGCGTGATGCCTTCCAAGATTCCGGCATCGGTCGGCGGAGTGAGCAACACGCCATCGCGAACCAAAAAGATATTGTCGGCCGTGCACTCGGCGACTTCACCTTTGTGATTGAGCATCAAGGCCTCCATGCAACCAGCCTGCATGCACTCGATTTTGGCCAGAATGTTATTGAGATAATTGAGCGATTTGATGCGGGGGCTCAAGGCCGCCGGATGGTTCCGCATCGTGCTGGCCGTAATGATCTCGAGGCCCTGTCGATACAACTCTTCGGGATAGACTGCAATGTGGTCGGTAATGACGATCACCTGCGGGTTCGCGGTTCGTTTGGGGTCGAGTCCCAGCGTGCCGGCTCCACGGGTGACCACCAATCGAATGTAGGCGTCTTGCAGGTTATTGGCCTTCAGAGTTTCATTGATCGCGCGAGCCATTTGTTCTCGCGAGATAGGGATTTCGAGCAAGATCGCTTTGGCCGAGTTCCACAGACGGCTCAAATGTTCTTCCAATCGGAAGACTTTTCCGCCATAGCTGCGCAGGCCCTCAAACACACCGTCGCCGTACAGCAGCCCGTGATCGTAAACGCTGATCTTGGCATCTTCCTTGTCAAAGAGAGTGCCATTGATATTGATCTTGAAGGCCATGTTGCCTCGGGGATTTGCGGAAGAAGTCTCGCCGCGCGCAGCTTGTGAATGAACTGACAAAGCAACCTCCGCGTTCGTTTACCGAATGAACGCCACTTCGATGCGTGACTGCCGGAGGGGAACCTCGAAGGGCTTCTCTGGATCCATTCCGGTGACTGAATGCCGACTTATAACACTACTTCCACCTGCCCTTGGGCGAGCCGAACCGTGCGGTCGGCTTGCGCGGCAATGGCGCGGTCGTGTGTCACCATGACTATAGTGAGATTCTGCTGGTCATTCAAGGTTCGCAGGATTCGCAGAATTTCCTCGCCGGTCCCTCCGTCAAGGTTTCCAGTCGGCTCATCGGCTAGTAAAACGACGGGCTCGGCCATCAGGGCCCGCGCGATTGCGGTCCGCTGCATCTCTCCACCGGAAAGCTCGCGCGGCTTATGTTTCAGCCGGTGAGACAGACCCACCATGTCGAGCAGGTAATGGGCTCTGTCCAGGAGTTGTTTCCGATGCCGAAAATACGACCAGACCCCGTGTGAAATGAGTAGCGGGGCCAACACGTTCTCGACGGCGCTCAACTCGGGAAGCAAATGATAGAATTGGAAGATCATCCCAAAACTCTGATTACGAAGCAAATCGCGCTGCCAGACGGGCAAGTTGTCGATGCGCTGGCCGTCGAAACAAACCTGGCCGGCATCTGGGGCGTCGAGCGTGCCCAACAAGTGCAACAGCGTGCTCTTGCCCGATCCGCTCTGGCCGATGATCGACAGGAATTCGCCCTGCTCGACGTTCAGGTCAACACCCCGCAGCACCGGAATTTCCACGCTCCCTTTACGATAGCTCTTGTGCAGTCCTGTCGCGGCGAGCTGCATCCGCGAGTCTGGATCGTTCACGATTGGCGATATAATTGCCAAGTGCGGTCGCGAATGGTCGGAGTGCACGGGCACCTCGGCGACTTTCCTCTGTCGAATGTCATTCATAGCGCAGCGCCTCCACGGGATGTAAACGTGCGGCACGTCGAGCCGGCAGAATACTCGCAATCACGGCGATCAACATGGCGCCGGCCACGATCCAAGCGACCGTAAAGGGCACGACGATCGTGGGTATCTTTTGGAAATAATAAATCGCCGGATCAAATACTTCGTGGCCGGTGACATAAGCCAGCCAATCGGCTATCGTGTTGATGTTGGCGACAAATAGCAGGCCGATGACCATTCCCGCGCCCGATCCGACGATCCCCAAGGAGAGGCCGTAGGTCAGGAAAATGCCCATGATCCCGCCGCTCGGAGCGCCCAGCGACTTGAGAATGCCGATGTCGCGAGTCTTCTCGACCACGATCATGTAGAAGATGGCCAAGATCCCGAAGCCGGCCACCGCGATGATCATGAACAACAGCACGTTGAGGATCGCGGTTTCCATTTGTACGGCAGCCAACAGTGGGCCTTGCTTGTCGCGCCACGTTTGAATGCCGTACATTTCCGGTGCAAAGGCTTGCTGCAGTTTGTCGCGCACGATCTTGCCATCGGCATCGTTGTGCAATTTGATTTGGATTGACGTCACGTTGCCGATGCCGGTCTGAGGGTCGATCATGCCGCGCATTTGTTGCAGCTTTTCGATCGGCACGAATACGAAGTTCGAGTCGTACTCGTTCATTTTGCTCTCATAGAAATCGACGACGGTAAAGGTTTCGTGGGCGATTTTCGGTGGCGACCCGGCGGTGGGCACAGTGATTTTCACGTCATCGCCCGGCAGCACGTAAAACCGGTCGCTGCCGTCATGGTAGCGGTAACTCGCCAAGGCGATTCCCAGCACGACGCCCGTCGATTGCTCGACCGCAGGATCGAAATCGGTTCCCTCCGCCGGCTCGGCCGCACTAAATCGATTGACCGGTCGCTTGACGTCCTCCGCCGCAACCGATGCCTGCGAGTCTTCTTCTCCGCGCTCGGCTTGCTCTGCGCGCTCGATGTCCGCGCGACGTTTTTCGATCTCTTGGCGTTCGGCCGCCGCGCGCTGCTCGATTTGCTTTTGATGCTTCGCAAGCGCCCTGCGATAGCCCCATCCGGCCCATTCCATTCGTTCGCGCGGCTTGGCCTCGGGACCCGCCTGGTGATCTTGGGTATCGTAGCCATCCTCGCGGAGCGCGAAACTTAACTGCTTGCGATTCTCCGGGTGCTGCAAATAGTGACTGAAATCACTGACCTGGCTATGCGTTTTTTCTTCCACGCCAATAAAGCTGACCTGCCGGAAAATCAACTGCCCCTGCACCTGGAAGGCCAGCAGTGCCGGCACGACGACCGTGGGGGTCATGCCGGCGATGTACTCGCCCGCCACTTCGCGGATGCGTTCCATGTGCGCTTCCGGATCGTGGAAGCCCTCGAGGCTGTGGCTTTCGAACACGACGTCCGAGAGAATTCCGTGGATGCGATCCTGCATCTCGTGCGTGAAGCCTTCCATGACGCTGTTGACCACGATCATCGTGGCCACGCCCAGCGTCACGCTGATCACCGAGGCCAGCGCGATGTAGCGTGTTCGCAGATACCGCCAACAGAGCAGCAGTTTATACATGGCCAATCCTTTGGCTGAATTCGTCGAAGGGGGACGCTACCAAGAGCGTCAACGGCGTGGTTCTTCCAATCGCAACAAGGGAAACAAAATGACATCGCGAATCGTTTGGCTATTCGTCAGCAGCATCACGAGCCGGTCGATTCCAACTCCAAGTCCCCCGGCGGGGGGCATTCCGTGACGCAGCGCGCGAATGAAATCGTGGTCCATTTTGGCCATCGAGTCTTCTTCTTTTTGTCCGGCCAGTTGGGTCTGAAATAGCTGCTCCTGCAGATCCGGATCGTTCAACTCGGTATAGGCGTTGGCAATTTCCATCCCTTGCACGAACAGCTCGAAACGCTCGGCGATTGCCGGATTGCCGGTCTTTCGCTTGGTCAGCGGACAAATACTAGCGGGGTAATCGAGCACGAACACGGGACCGACCAACGCATCTTCGACCCGCTCCTCGAAAACCTCGCTCTTGATCACGTCCGGATGCTTGCCCGTGGTTTCGAAGCCGATCTCTTCGGCTAACTCCTTGATCGCGCGCGCATCGTCGGGCGCCAGGCCCGTGTGCTTGGCGAACAGTTCGTCGTAGGTATGCCGCGCGAAGGGGGGCGTGAAATCAATCGTTCGCTCTCCCCACGGCAATTGATAGCCTTGCCCGGTGGCCGAAATCGCGTTGAGCACGATTTGCTCGGTCAGGTCCATCATCGAACGATAATCGCCGTAGGCCTGATAGGCCTCGAGCATGGTGAACTCGGGATTGTGGCGCGGGCTGATCCCTTCGTTGCGATAGACGCGGCCCAGCTCGAAGACCCGTTCCATGCCGCCGACCAGCAATCGCTTGAGGTGCAATTCGAGCGCGATGCGCAGATTCAACGGCATATCGAGCGCGTTGTGGTGCGTCTTGAAGGGCCGGGCGGCCGCGCCGCCAGCCACGGCGTGCAACGTTGGTCCCTCGACTTCAACAAAGCCCTGCTGGCCCAGCGTTCCGCGAATCGAATTCACGATCTTGGCGCGGTTCAGGAAGCGCGGCAGCACGCCCTCGGTATAGGCCAGATCGAGGTAGCGCATCCGCTGCCGCAGCTCCGGATCGGTCAGTCCGTGGTGCTTATCCGGTGGCGGCTCCAGCGACTTGGTGAGAAAATGAAGCTTCTCCGCAAAGATCGTGAGCTCGCCGGTCTTCGTGCGCTTGAGCTCGCCATCGATACCCACCAGGTCGCCCAAGTCGAAGCATTCGGCCATCGACCAGTTGTCTTCGCCTACCTGACCGCGGCCAATGAAGATTTGAAGCTGGCCGGTCCAGTCGCGAATATCGAGGAAGATCAGCTTCCCCTTCTTGCGTTGCAGCACGATCCGGCCCGCGGCGCGCACCTTGGGGCCATGCTGGGTCGGCTCCCGCTGCTCGGAGCCGGGCGGAATCGGCTCGACCGTGATTTCCACTTCGCGCGAGCGGATCTGGCTGATCGGAATCGCGCCGTCGAAACGGGCCCCCCAGGGGTCGAGACCTAGCTCCTCAAGCCTGCGCAGCTTTTCGCGCCGCGACGCCTCGTGCATGCCTGGTGATTCACTCGACGAGCTCATTGCAGGCCTGCCGGCGCGGGTACCTTCGGTTAAACTCATAGTCGTCTTGCATTTCCGGTGAAGAATCGCAACATTCTAGTGCAACTAGGTTTGTGGTCAATGTCAGCCATCTGGTTCAGAGCTTAGGGAACAACTCAAAAATAACTTCGATCGCAAACACCTCTCCCTCTGGGAGAGGGCAGGGTGAGGGAAATCAAAATGGCGAAGTTATTTTTGAGTCGTCCTTAGGACAAGCGGCGAGCCGAGTGGTTCAAGTCCAGCGTCGACAAGCGTTTGCGCGGGAAACCGTTCGTCATGACCAAAGACATCCGCCGCAACGACCGCCCGAGCCTGTATTGCGTCGAGTTGCGCACCGACAACTGGGACGCATTGGTCGAGTGGTATCGCGAGGTGCTTGGCCTGCGCGTGCTGGTGAGAGTGATCGACGACGGGTACGCCCTGTTGGAAGCCGGCGAGACGCGGCTGGCCTTGCTAGCCCGGCCGAGCGGTGAACCGTCCAAACGGGTGAGCCTCGCCTTCGAGGTCAGCGATATGCGCCACATTTTGGCCCGGTTGCAAGCGGTCGGCTCGTCGTTTTCGCATCCGAAGCGCGACCAGGAAGGCTTGCGAGAAGCCAACACCACCGACCCCGACGGCAACCGCATCCGATTGTTTTCGTGGCCGCAGGGACGGTAAGAGTCCCCTCGTGTGGAGCGATTGCCCGGCTTAATAACATGTGTCCACGTAGGCCTCATTCCTCTCTCGTATTTTCTGGCTCTGCCGCATGGCGTTTCTGTGATGCGCCTTTTCTGGGCATCAGACACCACGTCCCCAAAGACCAGCAGAACCCGGAAAATCGCCATAAAGCCCCTTCCTCGAAGAGGTAAGATTTGCAAGGCGGAAGCAACTGATACTATAACGCATGCTGGGAAACCGACCCGTATTAGTTGACGCCTCGCTCTAAACTGCCTCGCACGCGCGCGGCCGTTTTCTAGCAAGGGGGGTTCCAGGCAGTTCATGGATTTCAGCCACACACAACAGCAGTCGGGCGACGAGCAACTGCGGGCCCAGGCGCTCAGCCTGAAGCCGTCGCGGCCGCCGGCGCAAATCCCGGGCTATGAGGCGCGCAAGTTTTTGGGCGCGGGGGCTTACGGCGAAGTCTGGGTGGCGCTCGATCGCAATACTGGTCGGCAAGTGGCGATCAAGTTTTACGCCCACCAGGGCGGCCTCGACTGGTCGATCTTGTCGCGCGAGGTTGAAAAACTGGCGTTCCTTTCCGCCGACCGATATGTCGTGCAGTTGCTCGACGTGGGCTGGGAGGCCGATCCGCCGTACTATGTGATGGAATACATCGAGCAGGGCTCGCTCGAAGACTTGCTCAAGCGTCAGGGACAATTGAGCGTCCGCGAGGCCGTGGCGTTGTTCCGAGACGTTGCCGTGGGTTTGCTCCATGCTCACGGCAAAGGGGTCTTGCACTGCGATCTGAAGCCGGCCAATGTGCTCTTGGATCAGGACCTCCGCCCGCGGTTGGCTGACTTTGGCCAGTCTCGCCTGTCTCACGAGCAGACACCGGCCCTCGGCACGCTGTTTTACATGGCGCCCGAGCAGGCCGATCTCAAGGCCGTGCCCGACGTGCGTTGGGATGTCTATGCACTGGGCGCGCTGTTGTATTGCATGCTCACGAGCGCGCCGCCCTATCGTAGCCAGACGGCCGTCACCGAATTCGAAACCGCCGCGGACCTCGATGAGCGATTGGCTCGCTATCGGCAATTGATCGAAACTTCGGCCACCCCGGCCAGACACCGCCATGTGCCGGGCGTGGACCGCGAACTGGCGGACATCGTCGACGGCTGTTTGGCCCCAGATCGCGAGCGGCGCTTTGCCAACGTCCAGGAGGTGCTCGACGCGCTGAATGCTCGCGATCGCCGCCGCGCCCGGCGGCCCTTAGTGTTGTTGGGCTTCGTGGGCCCGGCCTTGCTGCTGGCCATCGTGTCGATCTTCGCCTACAGCTCTTTCGATACCGTGCTGAATGAGTCGGACGGATTATTCCGCGAGCAGGCATTGGAGAGCAACCTGTTTGCGGCTAAATATGTGGCCAAGACGGTTACCAATGAACTGGAGCTGTTGTATCGCGCGGTGGAGCAAATGGCCGCCAGTCCCCGTTTTCAGGCCTTGTTGGAGACGACGCTCAACGACCCGGAAATGGTGGAACTTAGGCGCCAGCTCAACGATCCCCAGTTGAACGAAGCAACACGCGAACAACTGCGAGAGAAAATGGTCTCGCGCCCGGCGCGCCTGGCTCTGCAGCAGCGAATGCAAGACTTGCTGCAGGATCCGGACGAACCGGACGTTGCCAGTTGGTTCATTACCGACGCGGATGGGCTTCAACTGGCCCGGGCACCGGAACACGACACGGTGGGCAAAAACTTCAGTTGGCGGACCTACTTTCACGGCGGCTTCGAGGACAAGCCGGAAGATTGGCGGCCGCAACCCGGCGAGCATATCACGAAGACCAATCTGTCCGCCGTGTTTTACAGCCAGGTGAACAAGCGCTGGACGGTCACGATTTCCACACCGGTGGAAAAGGAAGAGCCAGAGGGACAGGACAACAAATTCCTAGGCGTGATTGGGCTTTCCGTCGATGTCCACCGCTTCGTCGAAATGCAGGAGAACAAGCGTCAGTTCGCGGTGCTGGTCGATTGGCGGGTGGGACCCAACAAGGGTTTGATCTTGCAGCATCCGCTGTTCAATAAGCTGCACGACGATGAACAGAGCACCGACCATTTGCAAAAATACCGTTTGACTCAAATGCCGGTTCACGACTCCGAGTTCGAGAATTACATCGACCCGATGGCGAAAGATCCGCAGGGGAAAGAATTCGATAAGCATTGGCTGGCAAAGACGGCCCCGGTCAGCATTCGCGACGGCAACACGGGCTGGATGGTCATCATGCAGGAATCGTACGACGGCGCGATTGGACATACGTTGGAGAAACTCAGGCATACGGTTTCCTCTCGCAGCTTGATGGCCGGCGGGCTCATCGCGATTCTTTCGACCGTCCTGTGGGCCTTCGTGATCCGAGTCGTGAACGATCCGACTCGCAGCTCGGGCAAGCACGGCGATGGCCGCCTGGAGTCGAACCCATGAGCTTACGCGGGTTTGAAATCTTCGTGCGAACGTCGGCAAGGAGCGGCTTGTGGCCGATCTGATTGCACAAGGTGCCGATGCGCAGCACCGCTGGCGCCGTACCTTACTGGTGGGGCGTCCCGTCCAACTAGGACGCGCCCCGACCTGTTGGACGACCTCCTGGGACGATCGCGTTTCGCGCCACCACGCCGAGCTCGTCTGGGACGGCGAGCGCCTGCGAGTGCGGCAATTGCCCGATGCGCGCAACCCCATTTTCGTCAAAGGCCGTTTGGCGACCGAGTTCGACATCGTGCCGGGTGAGCACTTCGTGATCGGCGAGACGACTTTCACGCTGGCCGACGAACGAGTCAACGTTTCGCTCGATGTGCCAGTTCCACTTCAACAGCAAACGTTTAGCTCCCAGTATCTTCAGCAGGTGCAATTTCGCCATGCGGGCGCTCACATCGACATCCTCGGCCGCTTGCCGGAAGTCATCGCGGGCGCTAGCAGCGACTCGGAACTTTCCGTGCGTGTGGTGAATTTGCTGCTGACCGGACTTCCACGCGCCGGAGCCGCCGCGCTGGTCGCGACGAAGCATTTGGAAGACAAGCGACCCACGATTGAAGTGCTGCATTGGGACCGCCGCGTCATGGGTGGCGTGTTTCAGCCGAGCGAGCGTTTGATTCTGGATGCCGTTCGACGTCGCGAAAGTGTTCTGCACGTCTGGAATGCCGCCGACACGGCCACCAATTCGGCGTTCACGGTCAGCCAAGGAGTCGATTGGGCTTTTTGCACGCCCGTTGGCGGAAAAGCCTGCCAGGGCTGGGGGATCTACGTTGCGGGCCGATTCAACGACGATCGATCGACGCCCGTCGAGGTGTCAGACCCCAATGATTTGCGCGACGACTTGAAATTTACTGAATTGGCCGCCACCACGCTCAGCGCGCTGCGAGACGTGAGAATGCTCGAGCGGCAGCGAGCAGGTTTGAGCCAGTTCTTTTCGCCGGTCGTGCTCGAAGCGCTGCAAGGCGTCGATCCCGAAATGGTGCTGGCGCCTCGCGAGACGGAAGTTTCCGTGCTGTTCTGCGACCTGCGCGGCTTTTCGCGCCATTCGGAACGGTCAGCCGAAGACTTGCTGGGGCTCTTGAATCGCGTCAGTCAGGCGCTCGGTGTAACGACGCATCAAATACGCGAGCAGGGAGGCGTGCTGGGAGATTTTCATGGCGATGCCGCGATGGGGTTTTGGGGATGGCCGCT
>JAYVCO010000613.1:0-14801 GCA_043749935.1 Planctomycetia bacterium | reverse complement strand
CGCGCGTTCTTGGAAAACGATCCTTATGGTTGGTGTTGGGCCGTGGCGGCCTTTTTCGATGGCCGTCCAAAATATCGCGAGCGCTTTCGGCAGCTCCATCGCCTGGCCGGCGAAAAAGACATGGGCCTGGCGATCACACAGGCCTTTGCCGACGACTGGCGCGAAGTCAACGAGAACTGGCAGTTGTTCGTGGCCAATCTCGATTACGGATACGATTTTGCGCGACTCGACGTCGAGCTCGCCCCGGGCAAGCCGCTAGCCGGCGACAAGGCCACGGCCACCGTCGCGGCCGATCGCGGCTGGCAATCGAGCGGCGTGCAGCTCGAGCCCGGCGCGAAATACCGGCTGCGCGCCACCGGCCGTTACCAACTGGCCAAAGAGCCAAACGTCTGGTGGTGCGAGCCCGGTGGCGTGACGATCCATTATTATCGCCACCAGCCCCTGGGCATCCTGCTGGCCGCAATCCGCTCCGACGACCCGAACCAAAAAGGCGCTAGTGGCCTCCTGAAACCAATCGTCGTCGGGCTCGAAACCACCATCGAAGCTCCGCAAGGTGGCACGCTCTATTTTCGCATTAACGACGCGCCCGGCAGCCTGGCGGATAATTCCGGTTCGCTTTCGGTTGAGATTGTGCGCGAGTAGTCTGGTGATCGAGAGGCTCGCAAATCGCTCGATAAGCTGTGAATTCTGGTTTCTGTGCACGTGGGCCAGTATCATGGTCCGACATGTCCAGACGCCTGTGGGTTTCCATGAATGATTTTTACGAATGGTTATGGATCGGTCGCCATGAGCTTTATTAGAAGACCAGCACTGACGGAAGCAATGGAGTCTTTATTATGGGCAATCATTATCTCGGTCGCCGTGTTATCTTGGGTGCTCAAAATCCCGTTTTGGTTGCCACCCATTGAGCCTGAACTCGAGTACTGGTTTTTCATTCTACTCATCCAAGTTTTCTTCCTCGGCGTATCGATTCTTAGTTGGGGAAGGCCGAGCGACGCCCGCGTCTTGCGCGTCATGTTATTGATTTTCATTTGCCTTGTCACAATCGCCCCGTTGTTGGCGGTATTCTCGATGGCGTGGCTCATGCACGACATTAGGGGATAAGACGCACGTTACTTGGCAGTCGTCAGGGGTTCGCGGTAGGAGCGATCGCATTTTGGCGACGGCAATTGACGCCCCCCGCCCCAAATCGGACAATAGTATGATTCACCCCTTTATCAAGTGAGTTGGATACGTCTGTCATGAATTTTATCGCTGAAGATGATCCGGAAATCTGGGCTGCCGTGGCCGCTGAAATGGAGCGGCAACAGGAAGGGCTGGAGATGATTGCCAGCGAAAACTACACCAGCCCGGCCGTCATGCAGGCCGTTGGCAGCGTGCTCACCAATAAATATGCCGAAGGTTATCCGGGCCGGCGCTATTACGGCGGCTGCGAGCACGTCGACGTCGTCGAAACCTTGGCCCGCGATCGTGCCAGGCAATTGTTCGGCGCCGAGCATGCCAACGTTCAGCCCCACTCGGGCAGCCAGGCCAATCTGGCCGTTTATCTTTCCGCCGTTCAGCCGGGCGATACCGTGTTGGGTCTCGACCTGGCCCACGGCGGCCATTTGACGCACGGCATGAAGCTGAACATTTCGGGCCAGCTCTATCACTTCGTCAGCTACGGCGTGACGCGCGATACGAACCGCATCGACTTCGACCAGTTGGCCGCGCTCGCGCGCGAGCACAAGCCCAAGCTGATCGTCGCCGGCGCGAGCGCTTACCCGCGAGAAATCCCGCATGGCCGGTTTGCCGAGATTGCTCGCGAAATAGGGGCCAAGTTGTTCGTCGACATGGCCCATTACGCGGGCCTGGTGGCGGCCGGCTTGCACGACAACCCCGTGCCGGTGGCCGACTTCGTCACCACCACCACTCACAAAACCCTGCGCGGCCCGCGCGGCGGGCTGTCGATGTGCAAAGCCGAGTATGCCAAAGATCTCGACCGGTCGGTGTTCCCTGGCATTCAGGGTGGCCCCTTGATGCACGTGATCGCGGGCAAGGCAATCTGTTTTGGCGAGGCTCTTCGTCCCGATTTCAAACTGTACGCCAAAGCGATTCTTACCAACGCCAAAACCCTGGCTGAGGCGCTGATTACCGGCGGCGTCCGCCTCGTCAGCGGCGGTACCGACAACCATTTGATGCTGCTGGATGTGACCACGCTGGGGCTCGGAGGCAAACAGGCCGAAACCGTTTTGGGAACCTGTGGGATCACGGTCAACAAAAACATGATCCCCTACGACGAGCGCAAGCCAATGGACCCGTCGGGCGTTCGCATTGGCACGCCGGCGCTGACGACGCGCGGCATGGGCGGGGCGGAAATGAAGCAAATCGCCACCTGGATGCTCGCGGCGCTGAAGGCGCCCGACGACGCGACTCTGCACACGAAGATCCGCGGCGAAATCTTCGACCTCTGCGAACAGTTCCCGGTTCCCGCCGATCGACTCGCGGAAGTGGACAGCGAAAGCTGAGACGATTCGATACAGCTCGGATCGCGAATGATCAGCGCGATCGTTGCTAGCGAACCAGCGCCGGATCGACCTGTGTCATGCTCGATGTGATTTCGCAGTCTTTTCCGCGGACACTCGCTGGGCGCAGCAGTTTTTGCGATTGGCATGACGCTTGCAGTACCTGTGAATCGCAAGGATGGTCGCTCCGCTGAAACGGATGACCAGCCAGAACTATGAGATCGATGTACCAAAAGTGCAGCGAAGCAGTAGAAAGGCTGGGAACCAAATAACGACCTACGGGTCAGAGGCGGAAGCGACCGGTCCTTGCATTTTTTTTTGCGCCCTGCCCGAGCCTTGTGCCGCGCTAGACCTGGATTTTGCGTGGTTGAAGGGCGAGTTGCGGGCATCCTAAAGGGCATTGCCAGCACCTCGCGCGTGTCAGCGCACCGGCTGTCGAATCCGGGTGGCATTCTCGCCCGAGCTAAGTCTCTCTATAATCGACGGGGTCGATGCTCTAGCTCCTATTTCATTCGCGGATAAGCAGATGTCGCAGTCAAATCAAAAAAGCCGGATTCTCATTGCCGACGATAATGGGCCAAACGTCGAGTTGCTAGAAGCCTATCTCGGTGGGGTCGATTGCGAAATCGCGGTGGCCGTCGATGGCCGCGACACGCTGGCCAAAGTCGCCTCGTTCCAGCCCGACTTGATCCTGCTCGACGTGATGATGCCCAAGCTGAGTGGATTCGAGGTCTGCGAAAAGCTCAAGTCCAACCCCGCCACGCGCGGGATCATGATCTTGATGGTCACGGCGCTCAACGAGCTGGGCGACATCGAACGGGCCGTCGAAGCCGGCACCGACGATTTTCTGAGCAAGCCGGTCAACAAGCTCGAGCTGCTCAAGCGCGTCGAGAACATGCTCAAGCTCCACCACGTCACCGACGAGGTCGAGCGGCTGCGACAATACATCGCCGAGATGGAAGACGCCGCCGGCCCGCGAAAATAGCTGAGTGCCGATCAACTCTTGCGAATCGACCTTACAGCTTTTTAAAGTACCGGCGATCGGCAGCCGAAAGCCGCTCTTTTCATAAGTGCGACGTGCCGGCGCGTGGCCGCTATCGCCTCGTCCCTGCGAGGCTCAGGCCCGCACGGGACTGGATGGCGTACTATGAGCGGTTCTGGGATGAACACCTAGAGCGACGTGAGAGGTATCTAACAAAAGGAACGAATGATGACTGAGAGCAAGCCGCAGGCCGAGGGCATGTCGCGCGCGAGCCAACTTTTTCGGTTCCCCAGTTCGGTCAAGCGAGATCCAGCTATCGAGGTCTGGATGCACGAGCATTCGGGTGAATTGGGTGCGATCGCCCAGCGCTGGTTTGAGGTCATGCGCGGCTGCGGAGACGATGTTCGAGAGTTATTGCATGACGGCCATCCGACCGCGTGTGTAGCTGATGCGGCATTCTCCTATGTCAATGCCTTCAAAGCTCACGTCAATGTCGGGTTCTTTCGCGGCGCCGAGATTGCCGATCCGGCGCATCTGTTGGAAGGTACTGGCAAGTTCATGCGCCATGTGAAACTCAGGCCCGAAAGTCGGGTCGATGCCACCGCTCTAACGAAGCTCATCGAAACTGCATACGCTGATATGAAGCGGCGCCTGAAGGTGGAGTAGTTCGTGCAGGCATTGGACCGAGACGCCGCATATCCAGATGCCGCAGTTAACCTCTGAGAAACATCTCACAAGAAGGGACGAATGATGACTGAGAGCAAGTCGAAGCCCAAGGGCACCTCGCGCGCGAGCAAGCCACGCAAGTCGGCCACGGCTCGGCTGAATTCGCCGAAGCCCAAGTCCCCGTCGAAGGCAGGCGCGAAGGCCAAGCCAGGTGCGGAAGCGAAGCGCGCGAACGAGAACGCGGCCTCTCGTCGCATCGACGAGCGGATCCGGTCTTTGGGTGGCTGGCGCGCCGAGACCCTGACGGAGGTTCGCCGACTGATCCACGAGGCGGACCCGGACATCGTGGAGGAGTGCAAATGGATCAAGCCCACGAACCCATGGGGCGTGCCCGTGTGGTCCCACGCTGGGATCGTCTGCACTGGAGAGACATACACGAAGGTCGTAAAGCTCACGTTCGCCCGAGGGGCCAGCATCCCAGACCCATCGCGCCTCTTCAATTCCAGTTTGGAAGGCAACACGCGAAGGGCTATCGACATCCACGAAGGGGAGAAGATCGACGCGGGCGCGTTCAAGGCGCTCGTGAAAGCCGCGGTGGCTCAGAATGGCCCGTCGGCGAAGAAGGCCAGGCCAGGTGTGCGTGGGGCAAAGCCGATCAAGGTGCGAAAAGGCGAGAAGGTAGTTCTCCTTTCAGGCGGCAACCCGCAAATCTCGAAGGCCGAAGGCGACGCCCCGGTGCAGGCGTACATCGCCGCGATGCCCGGTTGGAAGCACGACCTCGGGAAACGCCTCGACGCGCTCATCGTGCGCAAGGTGCCCAACGTGCGCAAGGCCGTGAAGTGGAACTCGCCATTTTACGGCATCGAGGGCCAGGGCTGGTTCCTATCGTTCCACGTCTTCACCCGCTACGTCAAGGTGACCCTCTTCCGCGGCACGTCGCTGCGACCCGTTCCACCCGGAGGAACGGGCAAAGACGCGCGCTGGATCGACATCCACGAGGACGATCTCGACGAGGCGCGGATGGCGAAGTGGGTGAAGCAGGCGGCCGCGTTGCCTGGCTGGAATCCTTAGCCGGCCGCGCGTGAGGATCAGTCTTCGCGCAAGCGCCACAACGTAACTGAAAGACCACGCCGATGCGCTATTCTTCTCACCAACCCGCGCCGCCGCTTGGGGAATTCATCCACAATTTTTGGCACTGCGCTGATGCGCCACCCGATCCAAGAGTGCGAATTCTGCCGAGCGGAACTATTGAACTCGTCATCAACCTCCGTGAAGACGAAGTTCGGATTTATGACTCGTCTCAGCCCGATCGTTACCGGCGATTTCCGGGCATTGTCGTCTCGGGAACGTATGCTGCTGCACTCGATATCGATCCGTTGCACCATGCCACCATCATGGGCGTTCATTTCAGGCCTGGTGGTGCGTTTCCTTTTTTTGGCGCGGCCGTCGCCGAACTAGCGAACAGTCACGTTGCTCTAGAGGTTCTTTGGGGAAGGCTTGCTATCGACCTTCGCGAGCGTTTGTGTTCCGCCGCGACACCTCAGAAACGATTTCAAATTCTGGAAGAAACGCTTAAAGCTCGATTGCGATGGCTATCAGAACACCCGGCGGTTTCGCTGGCACTTGGCATTTTTGGACCGGCGGGCATCGGCGACTCAGTGCGTGCGGTCGCCAAGCGCGTTGGGCTCAGCGAGCGACGGTTTATCCAAGTGTTCTCGGCTCAAGTTGGCTTGACGCCGAAGCTCTTCTGTCGCGTTCTGCGTTTCCAGCATGTCCGGGAGGTCGTGAATCAAGCCGCGACGCTGAACTGGGCCCAGCTGGCGCTGGACTGCGGCTATTACGACCAGTCACACCTGATCCACGATTTTCAGGAGTTCTCCGGTCTATGCCCCACGGATTATCTCTGCCTGCCCAGCAACCGCCTCACGCGATATCACATCCGGCTGCTCGGCTAGGTCAATTTTCTCCAATACGCCGGTCGTCCTCCGCTGTACTATCACAGGCGTTCGGGCACAGGCGTTCGGGGGTGCAAATCCATGCCAAGGCACACGAGCCCATCGGTATGCCAGTTCGGCAAGCGGATGGTGAGGGTTGGATCGCGGTGAGAACCGCCCCAATGACTTGACCCAAGGCAGGATGGTCCTGACCTTGAATCGGGCGCGAGAGCTGAAGAAAGGTAGTCTCATGAACAAGTTCATTTCCTCGGCAATGTTGATCGCCGCCGGTAGTAGCGGCATCGGCTCCGGGCGACTCGTGCCCACCGTCGCCGCGGTCGTTGGGCTGATCGGCGTGATCTTCGGTGGGTTGGCTCTGGCCCGCTCCGCCGGTCGTATCGGCACCGGTAACGGGAGACGCGGGGCTATCGTGGCCCTGGTGGCGGGGCTGATCAGCGTGGTCGTCGGTGGGCTGCATTCGGCCAACTCCGCCGGTGGTTTCGGCACCGGCAACGGACTAGCCGGGGCCATCGTGGCCATGGTGGTGGGGCTGATTGGCATAGTCCTCGGTGGGCTGGCGCTGGCCCGCTCCCGGACTACCGGCTGACCCGCCCCAAAGGCTCGACCCAAGGCAGGGTGGTCCTGACATAAAATCGGGCACGATATTTGGAGAAAGGTAGTCTCATGAACAAGCTCATTCTCTCGGCGATGTTGCTTTGTCTGGCGATTTGTGTCGCTGGTTACAGCCAGGTGAAGAGCGAGGACACGAAGGGATCGAGGGAGACGTGGGCAAGCCCGTGTCCACGGTAAGCATTCGCTATATGATCGACGACGTTCCAGCCGCCATCAAATTTTACACGACACACCTCGGCTTCACACTTGACCTTGACGCCAGCCCGGCATTCGCGGCCGTTTCCCGCGACGGGCTGCGGCTATTGCTCAGCGGCAAGACTAGCTCCGGCCGCCGTACCATGCCCGACGGTCGTAAACCCGTGCCCGGCGGCTGGAACCAGATTCAGATCCAGGTGGACGACCTCGAAGCAGAGGTCAAGCGACTCCGCGAAGCGGGGTTGACGTTCCGCAACGAAATCGTGAAAGGGCCGGGCGGCTCCCAGATCCTGCTCGACGATCCGTCAGGCAATCCCGTCGAATTGTTCCAGCCCGGGAAGAAAGACTGAGGATCATCGCGGCGAGGAACCTCGCGTCTAATTGACGACCGTCTGTGCCCAGCAGAAGAGATTGAAGTGCGAGCGTGGCTATTGGTCGTGTTGCAGAATTGGCCCGATAGTTTGCGGCGAGTAGTGAACAGACAATTCACCGACGTGTACGGAGCAAATCGAGGCGAGAAAATATGGGCCGGGACGAGCAGATTGCAGCGCCAGACAACACAGCAGTACGGGTGGCCTTGTGGCGGGCGCTGCACATAGAGGTCGATCCGCCGCCGCACGTGCTCGAAGACGAAGTCGGGCTGAAGCTGGCGGCTCCAGAAGACGGATGGCGCAACCGCCCGGACATGAGCCCCTTCACGAAGCCATTCCGCGCCTCGATCGTGGCTCGCGCTCGCTTCATCGAGGATCTTGTCACGGAACAAGCTGCCTGCGGCGTTGGGCAGTACGTCATCCTCGGAGCAGGCCTGGACACCTTCGCTCAGCGTCGACCCGAACTCGCCTCCCATCTGCTCGTGTTCGAGGTCGATCGACCCGGTGCTCAGGCATGGAAGCGTCAGCGCCTCGTCGATCTCGGCTTCGGCATTCCGTCGTTCCTGCGGCTCGTGCCGGTCGACTTCGAGGCGGGCGATACGTGGTGGGATCGGCTCGCAGCATCGGGCTTCGACGCAGGGCGGCCGGCAGTCGTAGCATCCACCGGCGTCAGCATGTACCTGACCAAGGAGGCGATCGCGGCTACGCTGCGCCAAGTCGCGGCGCTCGCACCGGGCTCCACACTCGCCATGTCGTTCATGCTTCCGGTCGAAATGGTGGACCCAGAGGTACGTCCCGGGATTCAGCAAGCGGCACGCCCTTCATCAGCTTCTTCACGCCGACCGAGATGCTCGCGCTGGCCCGCGAAGCCGGCTTTCGAGACGTCCAGCACGTGTCGTCAGCCGCTCTTACACAGCGCTATTTCGCGGGCAGAACGGATGGCCTTCGGCCGCCAAATAATTCAGAGGAACTCGTGGTGGCGACAACTTAGAGCCGAAACTAACCCGCGAGCGTGCTTGAAAAGTTCGAATCCCGTCGACAGTCACGTTCGCAACCGTCCACGGGATTTGTGGTTACGACTTAAGTCGGGCCGACCGGATCTGAACTCTATGCCAGCAGTCACTCATTGGATGAATCCGGCCCGGGATTTTGCCTGGCTGGCCTGATGCTTACGCCCAATGCTCTTGCGACTTTCGTTGGCCTGCGGTATACGAGGCTCCCGTAAAATGGATTGCTAGCGGGTTTTCGTCGGCCGTTCGGTTAGCAGCCCGTTGAATTGTTCGACAGGCTGCGACATCGCCTGGACGCGATAACAAAATAACGACACAAGTCGTTATTTTGCGAACTTGGCGAGGTTGAAAAATGCCACGACGGCATTTTTCAACGGACTGTTACGGCAAGGATGTCCTTTATGACGCGCACGATCGTGGTGGTGCCGTGTTTCAACGAAGCCAAGCGTCTCGATGTGCGCGCGATTCAGGAATTCGGCCAGCAAGCCGCCGCAGTCGAGCTGTTGTTCGTCAATGACGGCAGCCGCGACGAAACTCTCGAAGTGCTCGAACGCTTGCAACAGGGCAATCCTCGTCGCTTCAGTTTCTTGCACCTGGCCCGTAATGGCGGAAAAGCAGAGGCGGTCCGCCAAGGCATGCTGCTGGCGCTTCGCTCTGGCGCCCAATACGTGGGCTTTTGGGATGCTGATCTGGCCACCCCGCTTTCCGACATCGAACCGTTCTGCCGCGTCCTCGACACCAAGCCGCAAATCAACGTCGTGGTCGGCACGCGGATGCGACTACTCGGCCACAAGATCGAGCGGCGTCCGCTGCGCTATTGGCTCGGCCGGCTGTTCGCCAGAACGGCCTCGCTCGCGTTGGGTCTGCGCATCTTCGATACCCAATGCGGGGCCAAGCTGTTTCGCGTCACACCGCAGATCGAGCAGCTATTCGGCCAGGCTTTTCTGACCCGCTGGATTTTCGACGTCGAGATCCTGGCGCGGATGCAGTTTAGCACTCGCGGCAACCAGCCCATTCTGTCGGAGACGATCTACGAATTTCCGCTCGACGCTTGGCGCGACGTGGCCGGTTCGACGGTCAAGTCGGGCGATTTCCTCAAAGCCACGGTTGAATTGGCGAGAATCTATTGGACGTACTTGCGCTCCGGCGCCCCAGGCCTGCCGGAATTCGAGCCATCTCCGCTCCATCCTCTCCCGCACGCCAAACCGGGTCGCGGCGACAAGCAGCAAGCCGCTTAGCTCACCGCTTCTTTCTCGAGGCGTGTCCTTTCGCCGCGGCTTTTCGCGCCATCAACTTCAGCGCGGTACCCTTGCGGCCTCCTTACGCTGGTCGCGCGTTTCGATTAACGTAACTTGACCGGGATATTCGCTTTCTTGGGCTCTTTTGGGCTGAGGTGTCTTCATGCGTTACGGCGCGATTGTCAGTGGGTTGATGGCGGCAATGATTCTGGCAACGGCATCGGCCGACGATGGCCCCATTGCGGCCAAGGACGCCACGAAGCATTTCAAGTTGCCGCCGGGATTCAACGCCACGCTGTTCGCCGGCGAGCCCGACATCGTGCAGCCGATCGCGTTTACTTTCGACGATCGTGGTCGGCTGTGGGTCGTCGAAAATCACTCGTATCCCGGTTGGCAGGGCGAGAAAAAAGATCGGGTGCTGATTTTCGAGGATCGCGATGGCGACGGACGATTCGATACGCGTAAAGTGTTCTTGGAAAATGGCAGCAACCTGTCGGGCATCGAGTGGGGCTTTGGCGGCGTCTGGCTCTGTTCGACGCCCAATCTGGTGTTTGTGCCCGACGCCAATGCCGACGACGTGCCCGACGGCGAGCCGATCGTGAAGCTCGACGGCTGGGATCCGACCGCGAGACATAACGTCAGCAGTTCGTTGGCCTGGGGACCCGATGGTTGGCTGTATGGCTGCAACGGAATCTTGTCGAACTCGAAACTGGGCAGCCCAGGCGCAAGCGAGGCTGAGCGAACGGCGATGAACTGTGGCGTCTGGCGTTATCATCCGACGCGCCAGGATTTCGAAGTTGTCGCGCATGGGACGACGAACCCTTGGGGCCTCGACTTCGACGAATACGGTCAAACGTTCATCACCAATTGCGTGATCCAGCATCTGTGGCACGCCTTGCCCGGAAGCCGGTTTCAACGAATGTTCGGCCAGGACTTCAATCCCCACTCGTACGATCTGATGGCCACTTGCGCCGATCACATTCATTGGGCGGGCGGCCCTTGGACGGAAGCCCGCGGCGGCGAGCGACACGATTCGCACGGCGGCGGACACGCTCATGTCGGCGCCATGATTTACCTTGGCGACAATTGGCCGGCCGAATATCGCAATCACATTTTCACCTGCAACATTCACGGCAATCGGGTGAACCAGGACATCTTGGAGCGGCAAGGTTCGGGCTACGTGGCCCATCACGGACCCGACTTCCTGCAAGCCGGAGATCCCTGGTTCCGAGGCATGATGGTGAAATACGGACCCGACGGCGGCGTGTTTGTCACCGACTGGACCGACACGGGCGAGTGCCACAACTACGAAGTCGTCGATCGCACGAATGGGCGCATTTACAAGATCAGCTACGGAAAGCCCAAGCCCTGGACGACGGATATCGCGAAGAAAAGCGACCGCGAACTGATCGGATTGCAAACGCACCAGAACGAGTGGGTCGTGCGCCACGCCCGCCGAGTTTTGCAAGAGCGGCACGCCAACCAAAAGCTTTCAAGCGGTGTAAAAGACGCACTGGTCAAGATGTTGCGCGACCAGCCGACCGCCACGGCCAGTCTGCGGGCATTGTGGGCCCTGCACGCCACCGGGCAAGCCAACGAGACTTTGCTCTTGGAATTAATGAGTAGCCAACACGATGTCGTTCGCGGCTGGGCGGTGCAATTGGAGCTCGAAGACAAACAAGCTTCGCCCGCCGCGCTGGCGAAATTAGCCACCTTGGCAAAGGGCGATCCTTCCCCCTGGGTCAGGCTGGCCTTGGCCGCGGGCTTGCAGCGATTGACGCTTGCCGACCGCTGGAAGATTGCCGAGGGGCTGGTCGCGCACACTGAGGATGCCAAGGACAATAATCTGACATTGATGTTGTGGTACGGCATCGAACCGCTCGTTCCATCGAATATCGAACAAGCGCTCGATCTGGCCGAGCGTGCCAAGATTCCGGCGATCCGCCGATACATCGCCCGGCGCGCAGCCACAACGGCCGAATCAGCCGTGTTGGCTGCGATAGTTCGGATGTTGATGAATGGTGACGATGCCTTACGCGAGCCAGTGCTGGTCGGCCTGTACGACGCGCTCGAAGGTCGTCGGCGAGTTTCGACGCCCGAGGGCTGGTCGGGTTTGTATCCGCAATTCGCGCGCAGCAAGGTGGATGCAATTCGTCAGCGCGGCACGCTGTTGGCGCTGGTGTTTGGCGATCGGCAGGCCGTGACGGATTTGCGCGCCCTCGTGGCCGATACCGTCTCTCCGGCAGATGTGAGGATCGAGGCGATCGGTGCGCTCGCCCAAGCTAAGACGCCAGAGCTCACGCCAGTCCTGCAACAATTGCTCGCCGACCCAGCTGTGCGAGTGGCGGCCTTGCGTGGGCTGGCGGCCTACAACGATGCGAGCACGCCGCGGGCTATCCTCTCGCGGTACGCCGGTTTCGACGCGGCCACGCGACAAGAGGCGATCAGCTCACTGTCGGCGCGCAGTCAATATGCTTTGGCTCTGCTGGACGCGGTTGAGAAGGGATCCATCCCGCACGTTGATCTCTCGGCTTTTCACATCCAACAACTGCAAAGCCTGAGCGATTCCACCGTGAGCGGGCGGCTGACGAAAATGTGGGGAGCGGCGCGGCCGACCGCGGCCGACCGAATAGCGTTAATTGGCCAGTACAAGCAGCGACTGACTCCCGCTGTTCTCGCTCAGGCAGATCGGTCTCATGGCCGAGCCGTTTTCGCCAAGACCTGCGCCGCATGTCACACGCTGTTCGATGCCGGCGGCAAGATTGGACCCGAGTTGACTGGTTCGCAGCGGACGAATCTGGATTACGTGCTGTCGAACGTGCTCGACCCCAGCGCGATCGTGGCCCGAGACTATCAAATGAACCTGATTCAGACCACGGACGGCCGGGTTTTGAGTGGCATCATCAAGCGCGAGGACGAGCATAGCGTGACAGTGCAGACCGCCACCGAAGCGGTCCTCGTGCCGAAGGACGAAATTGAAACTCGGCAAGAGACCGCCAACTCGATGATGCCCGAAGGGTTGTTGCTGTCGTTGAAAGAAGATGAAATACGCGATCTCGTGGCCTACCTGGCCAGCCCGACCCAGTCGCCACTACCCGGCCAGTAGCGACAGAGATCGCAGCCGTTTCGCGAACTCGACGGTCAATTGTCCGTCGCTTTCTCTTCCTTCTCCGCTGGCTTCGTCTTCTCCACGCGCACCGCCCCGGCGACTTCCGGCGCACTGTCCGCATCTTTGGCCGTCAAGTCGGCATAAACCACGCGATATGTCTTTGCACCCGCTGGCTTGTACCAGAAGATCGGGCGGTCCGGTTCGCCACGCTTGACGCCTTTGCCCGCGTAGTGCGCGTCTGCACTCTCGGGCAGCTCTAAAGCAAATAACATCCCGCGGCCGACCGTCATGGCCGACTTCATTAGCTCGGGCGATACTTCTTTCGTTTTTTCGTTCGCGCCGCTCAGCACTTGTTTGATAACCAGTGCTTGCATGCTGGCCGTGTCCAAATTATTGATGAATTGACCGTCGTTCAAATCGGCGGCCAATCGCAGCCCCTCGATCAGCGCGGCCTCGATCGGCTTCGAGGCGTCGAAGTCGAACTCCTGGACCTTGTAGTCGGCCGGCGGCGTGGTGTCGAACAGCGCCAGATCAAGTTTCGGGTTGAGCACGAAGTGCGACATCGTGGCTTCGGTGCGCGGAATGCCGCTCCATACGGTCTCGATCAGCACCGGCAAACCCGTGGCCGGGTCGCCCCAGAGGGTCATCAGTTGCAAGGGCGACGCTAAGCGGAAACCGACCGCACGGTGGCCGTCGATCTCTTTTTCGCCCAGCGACTCGAACTCGTCCAGCTTTGCATCACGATTCTTCGCGAGCAGATCTCGCATTTGCTCGAAAATGTCGTTGAATTGCGGCTTGCCGGGCTCTTTGGGCATGTTTTGCAGGTTCATCACCGTGGCCATTTTCTGCTTGACCGCGAACGATACCAATTTGCCGGCCTTCATGTCTGCAATGGTTACGATCCCTATCATTGGGCCTTGCATCTCGTTGCGTATTCTGCCTGGTGAAAGATAATAACTTTGCGCTTCCTGCTTCCCCTGACCTTCGATTTTCACCTCCATCTGAAATTTGGCGCTCGTGGCATCGACGAGCGCTTCGGCAAACATGTTGAAGGCCTGGGCCGCCGGCTGCTGACCCGGAACCAACAACCAAACGGCGATGACCGCCAAACACGCGGCCGCGGCCACCATCAATCGAGGCAAGGGACGTCGCATGATTTCTCTCCCGTGGTTGAAGGTTTGGTTCCACGCCGACGGAGCAATCGTCGGCCGGCTCGCGGCGTCGAACGCGGCCAACGCCTGCTCGCGCAGCGCCTCGCGATGTGCGAGCTGGCCTTCCTCGTCCCGAACCTGCTCGCTACGAAGAGCCTGGCCCAGCAGCCGTGAAAACTCCGATTCCTGGTCGTGTAGTTCGTCCATACGTCATGTCCGCAATCAGTTGTTCAACGATGTCACTCAGTCGGCGTCACTCAGTCGGCCGAAGCGAATGCAATGTTTCCCGCAGCCGCGCCAGCGCCCGCGTCAGCGCCGTGCGCGTGGCGCCCACGGTCGAGTTGACCACGTCGGCAATCTCCTCATGTGAACAATCGGCAAAGAATCGCAACGTGACGATTGTCTGTTCGCGCTCGTCGAGCTGGGCGATCGCCGCATGCACGGCCGGCCAGTCCAAACGATCGTGCTCGGCGTCCCGTGGATTATCGGTCGCGGTTTGATCGAATTGCCCGCGATGCGCCGCATCTTGCCTCAACTCCGCTCGGCGCCACGATTGGCGCTGATGCGCGGCAATGGCATTGGTCGCGATGCGAAACAACCAACGTCGGAAATCGGTCTCGGTTCGACCTGCAAAGGCGCCAAGGTGCGACGCCACTTGCAGAAACACCTCGGAAGTCACGTCTTCGGCGATCGTCCGGTCGGTCAGTCGCCGCAGGCAGTATTGCGAAACGCGCGGATAGTAGCGGTCAAACAGCGCGCCGAATGCATCTCGATCCGTCTTGGCCCGCAGGACCAATTCGTCGTCGTGCGTCACGAGTTCGCTATCGGTTCGCGCGTCAGTCATCACACCAATATCAATGCGCGAAACCGGGCGGCGTTACAAAAAAAAGCGCGAATCGAAACGATGCAGAGTGGCCAGTCTACCAACTGCTGGACGAAAGGGAGAAGCTGACGCCCCCCCCGAAACCTGAGTTATAGGTCATTTGCGGTCCGATCTGGGCGTGCTCG
>JAYVCO010000612.1:0-3175 GCA_043749935.1 Planctomycetia bacterium | reverse complement strand
AAATGGTGGCGGGATTCTGGCGATTTCCCCGGGCCTGTCAAGACAGGTTTATGTGCCATCCCGGCGTAACCCAGACTAGACAAGTGATGCTGGCGGCGGAATGATTTAGCATGCGCGGCTAACACAAGCCGAGCCG
The DNA here is from genome assembly GCA_043749935.1 of Planctomycetia bacterium. Lineage (GTDB taxonomy): Bacteria > Planctomycetota > Planctomycetia > Pirellulales > PALSA-1355 > PALSA-1355. Next base: position 3,039 of record JAYVCO010000612.1, on the reverse strand, counting down.
GTCTTTTGTTTTGCTTTCACGAGGACGCTAGCGTGGCTGACGACGACTTTGCCATCGATAGCCTGGCGGCCTACCTGCACGTCGATCCTGCGCAGGTCGTGCGATTGGTCGAACGCGGGAAGCTGCCTGGCCGCAAGGTGGGGGGCCAATGGCGTTTTTCGCCGGCCGAAATTCACCATTGGCTCGAAGAGCGCATCGGCGTTTCCAACGACGCCGAATTGGTCCACATGGAAAGCGCTCTGCGGCGCGCCTCGGGCCAGGGTCAAGATCATGCGATTTCGATCGTCGAGATGCTACCGCTGGAAGCCATCGCGGTTCCGCTGCCGGCGCGAACGCGTGGATCGGTGATTACGTCGATGGTCGAGTTGGCTGCCAAAACCGGCTGGATGTGGGACACGGCGAAAATGGCCGAGGCCGTTCGTGCTCGCGAAGATATGGTGCCCACGGCGTTGGAGAACGGGGTGGCCTTGTTGCACCCCCGCCGGCCGCTGGCCAATATCCTGGGTCAAGCGTTTCTGGCTTTTGGCCGCACGGACCGGGGCATTCCATTCGGCGCTCCGCGCGGTGCTTTGACGGACCTGTTTTTCTTGATCTGTTCCGTCGATGATCCGGGGCATTTGCACACGCTGGCACGTTTGAGCCGGCTGATCGGCGATCCGGAACTGATTGACTCCTTGCGCGAAGCCCCCGATGCCGCAACGGCCCGACAAATGATCGCCGAACGGGAAGCGAAACTGGTGTCCTAGCGCCGAACACTGCGGCAGTTCGTCTTTTGTCCGATAGTCCGTTGCCGTACATTGCCGCATCAGGTGTTCCGGCCGCGATTAAACCCGCCGTGGGGCGAGAGTATGGCTGTCTTGACGGTACTATTAGTAGGCGATCCGCGGTGCGAGCTCTTCGGTCGCGCGGCTGAATCGTTTACCAAGTGCGAGATCCAAAAAGTCGAGAATCTCGAACTAGCCGCTGCCTTCGTGACGGACCAACGTTTTTTCCCCGAACTTGTAGTGCTTGTCCAAAGTCGCCCGGGCGAGTTCTCGGGCGCACACATCGACGCGCTGCGGGCGTTAGTGCCCCTGGCCCGAATCTGGCGGCTGTTGGACAGTTGGTGCGAAGGCGAACAGCGCAGCGGCCGCCCGCCGGCTGGCTGCACGAACATCTACGCTCATCAATGGCCCGCCCGGGTTGCCAGGGAATTGGTCGCCCGCGACTTCCGGCTGTCGGCGGCGCGCAGTGGACCCGTGACAATGACGCACGAAGAGCGTCTGCTCTCGGGAGACGGGCAGTCACTACCAAAGCGGAGCGGTTTAGTGGTGGTTTGCGCGCGACACTCGGAAACTGCCACTACCCTTGGCGACCTGTGCCGGCTGGGCGGTTACGAAGTGCTCGTGGTCGCGGGCCATCAACGCTGGTACGTGGCAGGCGCCAAAGCGATCCTCTGGGACTGCCCCGTCGAAGAGGCCACGAACGCCCACCGAGTCGCACAACTTCGCGCGGCGGCTGACGGGGCGCCCTTGTTCGCGATGCTCAGCTTCCCCCGTGGCGAAGACTGCCAGCGAGCGATCGAGGCCGGAGTGGCCGCCGTGATTTCCAAGCCTTTTCTGGCGAGCGACCTGTTTTGGCATCTCGGCGAAGTTGAGCAACCGGCGCGGATCTCGGCGGCGGCTTAATCAAAGTCTTGCCAATCTTCGTTAGCGAGCCATTCGGCTCGTAGGATCTCCCGTTTCCACTCGGTTTCGTGAATTGGTCACGCTTGCACGCTGCACGTGACATCCGATTCTGATGCTGGCTGCCCACTTGCGTATGCGGCGCGCCAAGCCGCCATCTCTGGCGCAGTCGGTGCGGGAGTGCGGCCGGAAAGATTTCCTCGGCGGAATGTTCGTCGGCCGTGGTCAAAGATCGTGATCACCACACGCGGCGGAAAGTCGAGCATCCGCCGCGCAATCAGCTCGTGGCTGGCCGTGGCAAATTGGGTCTTGAGCGTGGGCAAGTCCCAGTTGCAGCCTCGGCCTGCGTTGCCAAATAGATCGCGTGGCAAGAGCAATCGGCCGACCAGTTGATTCGCCACGAACTCACGGGCACCACCTGGGGCTTCTCGCGGGTCGACGCCCAAGTGATCGAAGACCTGCACGGCGCACACCTCGCCGATTTCGTGAGCCACGGCCCATTGCAAGCGTTCGCGGCGCGGATCGGGACGCAACAGAATCGAACCTTGCGCCGTTGCATTGCCAAAGCCTCGCAGTCGCACCAGCCGTGCCCTGCCCTGTTGCTCGGTGTCCCACGCCACCGCCAGATTCAACGCGCTGGCCAACTCGAGCGCGTCGATCGGCGGCCGGACATCGCCCAGCACGGCAATCACGCTAGCGGCCACCGCATCCAACGCGGCGGAGAACTCGTCCTGAGTCAATTCCGGGAGCATGACAGGCCCCTTTGATATGTGTACTTATGTACACTATTATTGGTCGAGTCGTTGCCGAATGCAAGCAGCAAGATTAAAAGACGTGCATGAGGCCTGCCACTCGCCCGCCGTCACCCGATCGGATAGGATGGGAAGACCTCGATTTGCCTTCAATTTCGCGAATTTGTTCCCCCGCCGTTCCTCGGATCCTTTACTTTGGCGACCACTCAAAAAACACCTTCGTCGGCCAAGCCGGGCACGACCAAAGGCACTTACTCGTTCGTCAGCCTGGGCTGTCCCAAGAATCTGGTCGACAGCGAGCGGATGCTCGGGTTGTTGCAACTCGATGGCTACAAGCTGGTTAGCGAACCGGTTGGGGCCGATTTCGTGGTTGTTAACACGTGCGGCTTCATCGAGCGGGCCCGCGACGAGTCGTATGCCACGATCCACGAGATGCTCGAGCTCAAACGCAAAGGGGACATCCGCGGCGTGATCGTCTCGGGCTGTCTGGCCGAACGAGAAAAAGAGAAGTTGCTCGAAACGTTGCCGGAAATCGATCATCTGGTGGGTGTCTTCGGACGCGAAATGGTAACCAAAGTAGCCGATCGGCTAATCGGTGGGCTGGACGAGCAGCGGACCGTCTT
>JAYVCO010000611.1:0-8855 GCA_043749935.1 Planctomycetia bacterium | reverse complement strand
CTTGGCTGCAACTCGAGCTTGCTCAGAATCAGGGTCAACAACACACGATCGGCCGCTTTCGAGTGATGGCGGTCACAGGGCACGATCCGCTGTTTGGCATTCCACCGAATGTTCGCGACGCATTGGCGGTCGCTGTCGATAAGCGTTCGCCAGATCAATCCGCGACCGTGCTGGACTACTACATCGGTCAGGATAGTAAGGCGCAAGAGCTGTTGGCTCAGCGCAAAAAGCTAACGGATCGCCTGGCAACAAAACCACTGATGAAAGTGCGCGTACTCGCCCAGCGCCGCGAACAACCGCGAACCAGTCACGTGCTGCATCGCGGGGATTTCCTGCAACCAGAAGCGGAAGTGCGGCCGGCGGGCTTGTTGGTGCTGCACGCGCTCAAATCGCGCAACGGCGGCGCCGATCGCCTCGATCTGGCGCGATGGCTGGTGGATGCGGCCAATCCGCTTACTCCGCGCGTGATGATGAATCAGCTTTGGTCAAATCTTTTTGTCCAGGGGATTGTCCGCACCCCAAATGATTTTGGCGTTCGCGGCGACCGGCCCACGCATCCCGAGTTGCTCGATTGGCTGGCCACGGAGCTCATGCGCCAAGGCTGGAGCCGCAAACAAATGATTCGACTGATCGTCTCGTCGGCCACGTATCGCCAGGTTTCCAAACACCGTACTGAGTTGTTGGAGACCGATCCGCTGAATGAACTTTTGTCTCGGCAAAATCGCTGTCGCGTCGAGGCCGAAATCGTTCGAGACCTGGCTTTGTCGGTCAGTAGTTTGCTATGCGATAAGATCGGTGGGCAGAGCGTTTTTCCGCCATTGCCGGCCGATATCGCCGAGCTGAGCTATGCCAACAACTTCAAATGGACCAACAGCACTGGGGAGGACCGCTATCGGCGCGGCATGTACACGTTTTTCAAGAGAACTGCGCCACATCCGAATTTGACGACATTCGACTGTCCCGATTCGAATACGACGACGATCCAACGCCGGACCTCGAACACGCCGCTGCAAGCGCTCACGACGTTGAATAACGAAGCGTTTGTTGAAGCATCGCAATCACTCGCTCAAGGGTTGTTGATGAATTCGTCCAGAACCGACCAGGACCGGCTATCGAGCGCACTGCGATTGTGTATCGCGCGCGAACCAACGAGCGAAGATATACTGCCGTTCGGAGAGTTGCTTGCTAGCAGCCGCGAGTGGTACGCGGCGTATCCGGAGGAAGCCAAGGCCACGGTCGGCAAGTATGTGGCCGGCGGCCAGCCGGTCGTCGAATTGGCGGCTTGGGTTTCGACAGTGAGAATGATGCTAAATCTCGACGAATTCTTGACCCGCGAATAGAGGGCTTTGGGGATGGCGATGCGATTTGATACGGCAGAAGCAGTCGGCCAAAGTCGCCGTGACTTTCTGACCAGCGCCGCTAGCGGATTGGGCATGCTGGCGCTCGGTTCGGCCCTGACGGACGACGGCCTGCTGGCGCGCAACATGGCACAGGCCGCCAATGCCGTCAACCCGCTGGCTATCAAGCCGCCGCATTTCGCACCGCGCGCCAAGTCGTGCATCTTCATTTTTATGGAAGGCGCGCCGAGCCAGGTCGACTTGTTCGACCCAAAGCCGAAACTCAATGAACTGCACGGACAGAAGCTGCCCGAGTCAATGACCAAGAACGTGCGGTTCGCGTTTCTTAAAAAAGATACGGCCACCTTGCTGGGCACCAAGCGGAAGTTCCAAAAGCAGGGCCAGTGCGGCATGGAGCTGTCGGAATTGATACCGCACTTGGGCTCCGTGGCCGACGAGTTGTTGTTGATACGCAGCATGCACACCGATCAGTTCAACCATCACCCGGGCCAATTGCTGATGCAATGCGGCCGAGCCAGCTTTGGCTTGCCTTGCATGGGCTCATGGCTCACGTATGGCCTGGGAAGCGAGTCACAGAATCTGCCGGGCTACGTCGTGCTCACGGCTGGTCGCGGGTCCAGTGGTGGCGCTTCGCTTTGGCAAAGTGGATTCCTGCCGTCGGCTTACTCCGGTGTGCTGTTTCGTAACAAGGGCGAAGCGGTGCTCAATCTGCAAAACCCGCCGGGCGTCTCACGCAAATTGCAGCGCCAAGGACTCGACGCGTTGGCACGGGTCAACCAGACGCGTTTCCAAGAAATCGGAGATCCGGAAATTGCCAGCCGCATCGCCAGCTACGAGCTGGCCTTCCGCATGCAATCGGCAGCGCCTGAATTGATCGACTTGTCGGGCGAGACGCGGCAAACGTTGGACATGTATGGCGTGAATCGCATAGAGCCGGACACGAAGGCCACGCGCGGCGGCGGCCCCGGCCAGTTCCGCTCATTTGCCACGAATTGCGTGCTTGCGCGGCGAATGGTCGAGCGCGGCGTCAGGTTCGTCAACATCATTCACGCTTCTTGGGATCATCACTCGAACTTGGATCTCGAATTGCCGTTCAATTCCGAGATGGCCGATCAGCCAATCGCTGCGCTTATCAAGGATCTCAAGCAACGCGGACTACTCGATGAAACGTTGGTGGTTTGGGCCAGCGAGTTCGGCCGCACGCCGTTGGGCGAAAACCGGGGCGGCTCGGAAATGGTCAGCGGCCGCGACCACCACCCGTTCGCCTTCAGTATTTTCATGGCCGGCGGCGGTCTTAAAGGCGGCCAGGTCTATGGCGAAACAGACGAGATCGGCTGGTCGCCCGTAAAAGACCCCGTCCACGTGAACGATTTGCAGGCCACACTCTTGCACCTGTTTGGCCTGGATCACCTGCGACTCACCCACCGATTCCAGGGCCGCGACTTCCGGCTGACCGATGTCGGCGGGAAAGTCATCGAGCCGTGGTTGGCGTAGGCCGGGCAATGACGTTTGAAGAACCGCACAATGGAGGAAATGGACGAATGCGCGGAATCTTATGCACGCTCGTGGCAGCCGCCGCCCTGACAGTCGGCGTGACACCGACATCCGGCTTGGAGCCAGGCGATTCCGCGGGACCTGTAAATCTGGTCGCGTTGTCGGGCGAAACCATCGCTATGAACAACTATCATCAGCGGCCAGCCACGGCTGTGTTGTTCCTGTCGGCTCGCTGTGACGTTACGGAAACGGCGATTGCCGACATCAACCGTCTGCACGAGAAATATCGGCTGCGAGACATCCTGTTCGTTGGCGTCTGCGCTAATGCCGCGGAGCTCGGCGACGAATTGCGCACGTTTGCGCAGCAACGGGGAATCATTTTTCCGATGTATCGCGATCCGAAGAGTGAAGCGGCCCATCATTTCGGCGCTCGCGTGACGCCGGAACTATTTCTGCTCGACAACAAAGGCGTGCTGGTATTTCACGGTGGACTTGACGACGACAAATCTCGTCAGGCGGTTGATGCGACCCTGGCCAAGCTTCTTCGCAAGGAACCGATCGAGTCTTCGCCGAGTCCGATACAGGGAACTCCGCTGGATCAACTCGGTAAAAAACGCGATATCGACGACCCTTATGGAACAGTTTCGTTCTCCTCGGAGCTCGTGTTCGAAAAAATCCCGTTTGCACCAGCCCATCACTGTTCCACGATTTGCGAAGCGGCCAACCACGATTTGCTTTGTCTGTGGTATGGCGGCAGCTACGAGTCGGCCGACGATCAGGCGTTGTTTCTTGCTCGAAGAAAGCCGGGCGAAAGAAACTGGAGCACGCCGCAAATGCTCTCGCAAAACGCCTTGCACCCACCGGGCAACGGGGTCATCTTTCTCGATGCGAGCAATCGCGTGTGGATCATTTGGTCGCGAATGGAAGGAAGCCGGCCCATGCGTCGCGGAAGCGGATGGGGGCAATGCCGACTGATGTACCGGACTTCGACCGACCACGGTGTGACATGGAGCGAAGATCGAACTTTGCTCGAAGACACCATGGGAGGCGTTCCGCGCAACCCTCCAATCGCTCTGACCGATGGTACGCTGCTTTTGCCCGACGGTCAGTCGCATTTCCTCGCCTTGCGTCCCGGTTCCTCCACCTGGCAGCGTGCGGGCACCATGAGCGGTGGCAGTCAGCCGGCGGTGATTCAACGGCGCGATGGGTCGCTCTTGGCACTTTTGCGCCATTCGCAAAACATTACGCAAATCGAATCGCGCGACGGCGGTACCTCCTGGAGTCTCGCTCAGCCGACCCCAATTAAGAACCCTGGTTCGGGCATTACGATGACAAAGCTGGCCAACGGGCACCTGGTGCTGGTGTTCAACGATTCGCAAACAAGCCGCACACCGCTTTCCATCTGCCGATCGCTTGACGAGGGAAAAACCTGGGAACGCCCGCTACAACTGGAATCCAACCCGGGAGAGTACTCCTATCCGTGCGTCATTCAATCGTCTGAGGGCAAGGTTCACATTACGTACACCTTCCGACGCTATGCGATCAAGCACGTCGAGCTGAACGAAGATTGGATCGTGCATGCCGAGCGTCCGGACTGACAAGCTACAAGCGAGAGTTATTGATGAAAGAAACTCGATACGAAGACCGCACCGATACCGTTGACGAAAAACTGCGTCTGCTGCAGGCGGCATACCAGGCAGGCGATTTGGATTTGGCCATGTCATTGTCGGAGTCAACCAAAGATACCCTGATCTTTGAACAACAGTCACAATCGAAACTCGCACAGCCCGTCATCCCCGCCGACCATTTCGTGGCCGTGAAGGACCTGCCGAAGACTTGGGCCGTTTGGGCTAGCGGCTGGCAGTTTTGCAAGAGCGTCAGCCTGTTCGAAACCGTGGGGATCGAGCGATCTGGCGAGCCGGTTGATCTGGCGGTCGCCTTTCGAGCTGATCAGACAACCGACCTCGGCCGCGAAGTGCGCGTCGTGCGCGTCGATCCCGGCGCAAACACGCTCGAAGAAGTTCCTTGTCAAATCTATGCCGAAGCACGACGCGGCAGCGAACGGCACTGCCAACTCACGTTGATGGCCGATGTTGCCTCGCACCGGCAGTCCACTTACTTGATTTTCTACGGGAATCCGTGGGCCGAACGGCTCGAGTATCCAACGGACCTGCGCGTGCGTGGCGAAGGATATGGACTCGACATCGACAACGACTATTTCTCCGCTCGTTTGTCGCGTCAAATGGGGCAATTGGAAAGACTGATCTACAAACGTCAACACTCGCTTGAGTTGTACGCGGGTGGGAAGGGGCACGGCGAACCGCCGGGCATCGATTGGGCCCACGATTATGTCGATGCGGACCATTTTCAAAAACTGCGCATGCGCAACTGGCCGCAATGCCCCAACTACGATGTCGTCCAAGGACCGCTCTGCACACGCGTTCGCCGCTGGGGATTTCCCTATAGTCCGTTGCACCCCGTCTACACGCCCAGTCGCGTCCACATGGACCAAACCTACAGGTTCTATACCGGCTTGCCGTACTTCTTCAAGGAAGGCCGCATCGACGTTGTCAAAGACGTCGCTATCGAGGCCATGCGCGACGACGAGTGGGTCTTCTCGGGTTACTCCTTCACCGATACGTTGTGGCTCGACCATCGAGGGAAGATGCACGAGGGCGTTGTGCCAGCCGAAAGTTTGGAAAATCTGTGGGGCGTCGGTTTCTATCACCGCCAAAGCCACGATGCTTTTATGGCGCTGTGGCTGGAACATTCGGCGGTGGGATTTGACGGATTGGCGCACGGTGGTGTGCCGACGTTGCACTACGACGGCCACGGTCAGTTGTGGAGCCGCTATCCGGCGAGCCAAACCAGGCTCAAGGCGGGCACCTCGATTCGGCAGAAAAACGCTTATCTGGTTCTGCCCTACGAAGGGCCGGATGCCGCGAACAAAATCGAGCGACTGCGACATCAACTCCAGAATCCGCTGGAGGTGCATGCGGCCGAATTGCCGCGCGGCGTCACAGGCAATTCACGCGGTGCGCTGGCCAAAACGGGCGAATCGGAACAGACTGCCTCGCTGAAACGCGCAATCTGGGATGCGCTTCGCGGCGTTCGCGACGAGCAGCTTTATAAGATCGACGCCAATGTCGTGGATATGGGCTATGTCTACGATGTTCGTGAGCACAATGGAACTGTTTCGGTTCTCGTGACCATGCCTCATCGCGGTCGCACCGAGTACAACTTCCTGGTCTCAGCGGGCGGCGGACGCGTCGAGCCAGGCATTCGCGAATGCCTCCTCAAGCTTAAGGGCGTGAAACACGTGCTGGTCGACTTTACTTGGAATCCACCGTGGACCGTGTCTCGGCTGACCGACGTCGGCCGGCGCGCTTTGGGACTACCCGTTTGAGCGAGGCGCAAGCCCGTTGAGCACAGTTTTGGCTTACTCGCCGTTCGTGTTGCTCGAAGGGGTCCTCACGCAACGAAAGCCAACGTGCGACATGCCCGTGTCAGGCGTGCATCCCATGCGGGCGCTCGGCCGATAACTCGAACAATAGGAAGCATTGCAGAGGAAAGACCCGCCGCGCTGAATGCGCTGGGGCATCTCTGGCCGCCGCGGATCGAAACTGCGCTCGGGTCCTCGAGGGTTGTCGGCAACGCCCGTTCCAGCGTGCCGAGCGTACGCGTCGACCGCATACCAGTCGCTGCACCACTCCCAGACATTACCCGCCATATCGTATAGGCCGTACTTGTTGGGCGGAAAGGATTTGACTGGAGCGGTGCGCTGATGACCGTCAGCAGCCACGTTTCGAAAGGGAAAATCACCTTGCCAGACGTTCGCCTGCGGCGTTACATCAGAAACAGGCTCGTCCCCCCAGACAAAGTGTTTGCCTGCCATGCCCCCGCGTGCCGCTAATTCCCATTCGGCCTCCGTCGGCAGTCTTGCACCAGCCCATCGAGCGTAGGCCACGGCGTCGTCCCACGACACCTGCACGACAGGATGGTCGTCCTTGCCCTCGATTGAACTTTCCGGCCCTTCAGGATGCCGCCAATCTGCGCTTGGCGTCCATTTCCACCACTGCCGGATATCGTCGAGCGGCACCGGCTCCGCGGTTGGAGTGAACACAAGCGAACCGGGAACCAGGCTTTCCGGCGCGGGGGGCTGTGTGCCCGCGGGCAATTGGCTCATGATCTGCTGGATATCGGGCGGATGCTCCGCCGTGGTGACATAACCCGTGGCATCGACGAACCGGCGAAACTGGCCGTTGGTCACTTCTGTGAGATCCATCCAAAAGCCATCCACCCGAACACGGTGGACTGGTTTTTCGTCTCCGCGAGCATCCGCGGCGTCGCAGCCCATCATGAAGTCTCCACCGGGAATCCACACCATTCCTGGTGGATTTTCGGCTGGAGGGCCAACGTTCCCTGACCGCAGGGCCTTGACCACCAGAAAAGTGGAGCCAAAGGCCACGAGCGCCAGCAAGCCCAAGCCGAGCATGTGCGTGATCGCGCGCCTCGTTGGCACTTCATTGTCAGCCGCTTTTGTTATTTTGTGCATGAGAAGTTTTTTGCCGTTAGTCATGCGAGCACAAGCAATTATTTCGATGAATCGAATCGTAGCTGTCCGATACGATCACTGTGGCGACCCTCTATTGCTAATGCGATAGCGAAGCCAATATACCTCAGGCCCGAGTTACGCCGGCGACCAATCCCTCAAAAAAATGCCGCGCATTGACTCCAAGAGTGCGCGTTCGATAGCCTCCCTCTTGGACCACGAGCGTCGGGAGTCGCAAGTTGCCCAGCATGCGCCCACTGAGCATAAAGTCCTTGGGCGTCAGCAGCCACGTGCCCGTTGGATCCCCCTTGGCCGTATCGAGCCCGAGCGCAACCACCAGAAACGTGGGTGCGAAGCGGGCAACAACCTCTAGGGCCTTTTGCAGCGTCGTGTGATATTCGCCCGGCGCGAGCACCTCGCCAAGGGGCAGATTGAGGTTGAATCCTGCGCCGACGCCAGTGCCGCGTTCGTCGGCAAAGCCCGTGAAATATGGGTACGCAAAGTTGGGGTGCCCGTGAACCGAGACGGTCAACACATCGTTGCGCTCATAAAAGATTTGTTGCTGCCCGTTGCCGTGGTGAAAATCGACGTCGACGATCGCAACCTTGCCGTGGGCCGAGAGATAATGGGCTGCAATCGCAGCATTGTTGAAATAACAGAAGCCACCGAACGAACGACGCTCGGCGTGATGACCAGGGGGTCTTACCAGCGCGTATGCCAGCGGAGTTCCGGCCAGCACCGCGTCGGCGGCCGTCAGCGAACAGTCGACCGCGCCTCGAGCCGCCGGGTAGGCGTTGCGATTGAGCGGCGTAAACGTGTCGATGCAGTAATAGCCAGCACGGATCGACAGCTCTCGCGGCGGGCGAGCCGGGTTGCGAATCGGAAATACATAAGGATAAACCGATCGACCTTCGGGCACTTCGGCGCACGCCTTGCGCAAATACTCGACAAAGTTGCGATCGTGGACCGCCACGATGTGGCGCTCACCATAGCCGCGAGCGGCCAGCGGGCGAAAGAGCCTTGTCGGTTCCAGGTCTCGCAGGATCGACTTGATGCGCACCGGCGACTCCACATATCCGCGCTCGCGAATGTGGTGGATATCGTGCCGCGCGTTCACGACCAATGCGATCGGCTCCAGCGATGTGGCGCGACGAATGATCGGCGGCGGCGCAACTTTGACCGGCCGAGGCGCTCGCAGGTGAACCGGATCGTCGTGAAACGAACGCACCGCGTTAGCAACGTACTGTGGCGTGCATAGATAGCTGTACTTGCGCTCCAGGATGGCCCGGACAACCTTGCGGGCAAACTTGCGGCGTAGAGGCTTCTCGCGACCAAGACCGTCATAAACCAGGTGCGGCATGCAAGTGTCTTCCGGACTGAGGGGAGCCTCGTATTTCGTGTCGACAATGGCCCGCGCGCCGTAGCGCTCATAAAACCGCAGTCGCATCGCG
>JAYVCO010000610.1:0-2940 GCA_043749935.1 Planctomycetia bacterium | reverse complement strand
CGCGCTATCGTGCGTCTTGTCCCTTTGAGTGAGGGCGTGCGCCCATGAGGGCGCGACGGCTTCCAGTCGCGTGATCAAAGCGAGGCGGGAGTTATAAGCTTCGCGCAGGCCCTCGAATCTGGCGAGTTCGCGCCACACCTCCACATAGTTCTCCACGTTCCATGAGTCTTGCGCGCTGACCATAATGAAAGCGACATCGCTCTGCGGAAACCCTCCGAGAGCGGCGCGCTGATTTTGCAACGCGGCCGATAATTCTCCCTGCCGCAGCAAAGCGGCTCGGGCTTCAACGATCGCCGCAAGGCTTTCCGACCCCGCGAGTCGCACCCGCTCAAGCTCGCCGTGTTCGCCCAGCACCGGCGGATGCGCCGACAACCATGCTTCCCAGCGAAAACCGACCGTGCCCAATTCGTCAGTCAAGGGCTTCCATACGGTTTCACGCCATTGCAGGCGGGTGTGAATTTCCGCAGCGTAGCTTTGCGCCGCGCGCTCGGGAGAACGCGCTACGCTCTCGATCGGTGGACCGTCCAGAGCCTCTACTTGTCGTCGCCAGCGAGCGACAAATCGGCCGCGATTTTCCTGTAGTCGCGCGAGGGCATGCAACGCCCGGAATTCGTCTAATGTACGCGGAACGCGATCTTCGACGCGGCAGTCATCAATGAGTTGATGCCAATCACGGTGTCGTACTTTCGTCCGCAAGCCAAGGGCCCCACCACCCTCCAGATGCGCGACAATCGCGTTCAACGTCGCCACCGTGCCTGCGGACTGACTAGCGGGCAACTGTGGCCCATGCTTCATTATGAGCCGCTGAGCAGCGCCCGACTCGCTCATCAAAGTGTTGGCATTGATGAGCAAGTCATTCCAGGCTTCACGCAGATCGCCGCCCGTCCATCCCGCGAAAAGAACTTCGCGCAGCCAATGTTGCTCCTCTCTGAGCACGCCCGCGGCCGCGCGCACCCGTTGGTGTAGTTCTTGAAGCTGCGCCGCGGCAAGGCCTGCGGGAGCACCGTCGTCCCACAAGTCCGGGCGATGGGCTTGGGCGCGTAAATCCGTCCCAGCCCGCTCATCAGCAAGCAGACGAAAATCCGCAGGTGAAACCAACTCCGCGAGCACCGGTTGCGAAACAGCAAGCTGCGCTTCGTCCGAGGGTGCGATTGCTGCGTTGGTAGCGTAGAGCTGTCGAACCTCCGTATCCGTGAGTGGACACAAAATGCCGGGCTGAAGTGGGCCGGGAATCCAGCCATCGCGTTCCAAGCCTGATTTTACGCGTTTGGCAATTTCGATCGGGCTCAAGCCCTCGCCATCGAGGACAATTTCCTCCACCTCGCTAAATCGCGCATCGCGCAGCTGACGGCGCAATGCCGCGGCTATCTCGAGCAGCTTTCGTCGCTTATCACGCAGCACGCCGGCTTCACGCCGAAGGCTCGCGGCGTTCGAGCCGGAGAGCCGCTCCGCAATGTCCTGCGCCGCACGCGAGAGTTGCGCCTGACTGTCCGCATCACCTTCGAGCACGCTCAAACACAAGGGTTGCAGCGCCTCATCCACCTGTCCCCGTAGCACGCGAAGCGCTTTGGTGGTGTGCGCGGTGACCAGCACGGTTTTTCCTTGTGCCAGCAAGTAGCCGAGCAGATTAGCAATCGTATGCGTTTTGCCCGTACCCGGTGGTCCTTGCACGAGCACGGCATTCGACTGTGCCAGCCGCTCCGCAATTTGATACTGCTCGGCGTTGGCGGGCTTGCTGAAAAGAATGTCACGCTCCGGTCCTGCCGGAGTGCGCGAGGTCTCGCTGTCACCGCTGCCGATCAACGGCGCGGCGTCACCCGCCGCGACGCCCACAATTCGACACAATCCTACTGGCGGAGCAGTTTCTTCCATTTCCAAATCTTTGATTATGTTATCGAGTGTAGTGTTCAGCCCAGCATTGCGCGGGCGGAGAAAAATCACTGGTTCGCGCCAAATACTTGGTCGCGCGGTCTCCGTGCTCGTGGGTTTCTCGCTGAGAAATTCGCCATCGTTGAATAGGCCTTGCACGAGACGGCGAAAAAAGCCGCTCGCGCTTTCGCCGCCAAGTGGCTCGATAGGCTGGGCTTCCAGCTCCGTATCGAAACTGCCAATCATTCGCCCGTCAATGTTCGGCACCAGCCGCAATAGTGCACGATGCAAATCCACCTTTTCAGTGCCGGTGGCAAAGCGGAACTCGGGGACTGACGAATCGAACTCTAAATTCACCCGCTGCAGCAATGCCGGATGGCGCACAGATTGTTCCGGTACCGAGAGCATGCCGTCGGCCAGCACGAGTTCCACGCGATCGCCTTCGCGTTGCATGGTCGTCCATAGTGCGTGGATTCGTTCGAAAAGTCGGCGTGCCGCAATCGAGGGGCGTTCCGCCGTTACCCATTTCGTTCGCGCGATGCTCCATACGTTCAACGCCGCGACGCGCTCCGGATCGTCCGCGAAGGCAATCGTTACCGCCTGCTGCTTTTCATCATCGAAATTGCGCGATTCCAAAACCTTGACTTCGGCATCCGCATTTTGCCAGCCCGGTTTTAGCCAACCGTCGAGAAGTTCGCCAGATTTCTTTCCGAGCACGTCAACCGGATTTGGACACGACGTAAGTGGCGCGCGTTGCATGCAAATCAGCGGTGCTGTGGTTGTATTTGTCTCCGTATCATCCTCGGCGCGGTCGCCCTCGCGCACGACGACGCATGGATGTATAGGCCACGAAGCGAGCCATAGCACTACCGAATAGCCCGACAAGTCGCGGGGCACGGGATTTCTCAGTTGATGGAGTTGCTTGAGGTATTTGAAAACTTTCGTTAGACGCCTTTGCGCCAAACCATTAGGTGAAATCGCCGTGTCCTGGATCATTTGCCTAAGGTAACAGTGGCTAAGAACTCCGTCGGCTCACGGACCGCCGCGGCAATTCAGAGATCGATTTCTTTG
>JAYVCO010000609.1:0-8957 GCA_043749935.1 Planctomycetia bacterium | reverse complement strand
TGCTGCCCGCCGTCTCCGGCCGATCAACCACCACCACCGACCCACCGAACCTGTTCTCGCTCACACTAACCGCAACAATCGGGCCGAACAGTATTGCCTCTCCCGGAGGGAGGGGAATTAAAAAAGGTTGCCTCCGGCGGGCCGCCAACGGCGGGTCGTGATCTACGCAATGGATCACGTCCTCGCGATCGAGCGACCCATCTCGTTCTCGTTCCCTGCTATAATGTCGCCATGCCAATCTCCCAAGCAGAACGATTCACGATTCTTCGTCGGCTCGCCTCGATCGACCTGGCGCTCGGTCAGCTTGCGTTTCTGCCGAGAGAAGACGGTAGCAACAAGCGACGGACCGAACTGGACCGCGAGCGGCTTGAAATCGTGGCGAAGTTGTCTGGCAGGGCTTGATTCGCGGCGAAAATCTCCGACCACCCGACCAACACGTTCGACTCACTGACCAGACAAACATTGACGTTGGTTTTTGACGCCAGCTATACTGCAACTGAATCGGAACGCTCCCGCCCGAACTTGGCCAGGTTGCCGCATGGAATTCACCGCTCGCCACGCGTTATTAGGCATTCTGGCGTGGTGTGTGGCCGGCCTCGGCGGTTTCTTTGTTCCCACGCTCTTTGGGCAGACCACTCCGTCAGCCGCACGTGTCAAGCTCCTGCCTGAACAACTCGATGGGCTCATCGCCCACGAAACTTCGGGCCAGGCTCGGCCGGCCAGTGACGACGACTTCTTGCGCCGGGCCAGCTTCGATCTGATCGGGCGGCAGCCGACGCCGGCCGAGCAACAGGCGTTTGCCGCGGATCAATCGCCCACGAAGCGGCACGAGACGATCGAGCGATTGCTGGCCAGTGAGGAGTTCGGGGCCAACTGGGCCAACTACTGGCGCGATACGATTGCCTATCGCGTTCCGCCACCGGAATTGACGTATCTCAATTACGGGCCGCTGCGGGTTTGGCTCGCCACGAAGCTGAACAGCAACACGCCCTGGGACGAGGTCGTGCGCGAGTTGCTGACCGCGACCGGCAAGATCGAAGATCAACCCGCCGCCACGTTCATTGGCTACCATCAGGCCGATCCGACGAACCTCGCGGGCGAGACGAGCCGGATCTTTCTTGGTCAGCAGATCGGCTGCGCGCAGTGTCACGATCACCCGTTCGATCATTGGAAGCGAACGCAGTTCCATGAGTTGGCCGCGTTTTTCGCCCGGGCCAAATCGAAGCTCTCGCAAAACGATGGCGTGGGGACCGTGGTTTCGTCGGTCGACAAGGGCGAGTACCTGATGCCGGACATCGCGGAACCTCGCAACAAGGGCCGCCAGATGGCGCCCGGGTTTTTGGATGGCAAGAATCCGCAAGCGGGTCCAACCGACGCCGAGCGACGCGCCAAGCTGGCCGAATGGGTCACGTCGCGCGACAATCCGTGGTTTGCCCTGGCCTATACGAATCGCGTATGGGGCCGGCTGATGGGTCGCGGCTTCTACGAGCCGGTCGATAACCTCGGCGATTCCAGCCCGCAAATGTGGCCGGCCGTCCACGAAGCGCTGAGCGGTCATTTCGTTGCCACGGACTTCGACGTCAAGGATCTGTATCGACTGATCATGAACACGGAGGCATACGCCCAGGGCTTGCGGCCGTCGGAGACTCCGCAAAGCACGGACCCGGCGCTAGCAGGCTCGCCCTTGCGGCTGCGGGGGGACGAAGTTTTCGCGGCGCTCAAGGTCGGTATTGATCTGCCGAACGTGACGCCGCCGAAAGTCGAGCCGACGGGCGCGATCCGGTTTCCACCGCCCCCCAAGAGCACGCAGGATCTGATCAACGATGCCTTCGGCACCGATCCCTCGCTGACCCCCAGCGACGCGCCGCGAACGATGGGCCAGGCACTTTGGATGATGAACAACGAGCAGGTGCAGAAACAGATACACGCTGCTCCTGATAGCGGCACCATGTTGGCGAAGCTCTTGCAAGAACAGCCCGACAATCGAATTGCTTGCGAGCAACTGTTTTCTCGCGTGTTGGCGCGAGCGATTACGGCCGAGGAATTGCGGATTGCGCTCGTGCATATTGCCGAGGTGGGCAATCGGCAGGCTGGGTTCGAGGATTTGTTGTGGAGTTTGGTGAACACGGCGGAATTTACCACCAGGCGATAGACGCTCCATGAGCAAGTTGCACAAAATCGTCGATGTGGGCGTCACTGCCGAAGGGGTTGTGAGCCGGCGCGGATTTCTGCAGCGCGTCGCGGCCTGTGTCGGCGCGACGGGTGTGGCCCTCTCGTGGCAAGATTTGTTGTTGGTCAACGCCGGCGAGCTCAAGGCTTCCGGCAAGTCGATGATCTTGTTGTGGATGGACGGCGGCCCGAGCCAGTTCGACACGTTCAATCCCAAGCCGGGTTCCGCGAACCAAGGCCCGGCCTACGCGATCAACACCACGCTGCCGGGCGTGCAAGTGGCCGAGTATTGGCCGCGAACGGCCAAGATGATGGATAAGATCTCGCTGATCCGCTCGATGGTCAGCACCGAAAAGGAACACGACCGGGCGATCGCGCTGGTGCGCACCGGCTATTCGCCTTCGCCGTCGGTGCGCTATCCGACTTGGGGATCGGTGGTGGCCCGCGATCGCGAGCAATTTGAGTCGGACCTACCGTCGTTCGTGCGGATCGGCCGGCCGCGCATCACCACGCGCGACGTCGACTCGGGCGTGCTGGGCGTGCGTTATAACCCGTTCAAGATCGACGTCGCCGGCCAACTGCCGCCGAACCTGGCCCCCAACGTCGGGGCCGACGTTGTGCGGCGCCGCTTGGCACTGGCCGAACAATTGGACGGCGAGTTCGCTCGGGCAGGCGCGCCGGCGGCCGTTTCGGAAAAGAAGCAAGTTTACGATCGCACGGCGCGACTCGTGTTGAGTCCGCGGGCTGGCGTGTTCGATTTGTCGAAAGAGCCTGAGCCGCTGCGCGATGCATACGGGCGGACCAATTTCGGCCAGGGATGCTTGCTGGCCCGGCGATTGGTGGAGCAGGGGGTGAGCTTTGTCGAAGTGATCAACACTGGCTCGATCAGCGACCAGGGCTGGGACACCCACAAGCTCGGCTTCGAGCAAACGGCCCCGTTGTGCCACGAGGCCGACCCGGGCTATGCGACGCTGCTGGCCGATCTGGCCGATCGAGGACTGCTGGAAAAGACGCTCGTGGTTTGGATGGGGGAGTTTGGCCGCACGCCCAAGCTCAAGAGCGACGGCGGACGCGAACACTATGCGGAAGGTTGGCCGGTGTGCCTGTCGGGCGCGGGTGTGCGCGGCGGGCAAGTGATTGGCGCCACCGACCCCGACGGCGTCAAAGTGACCGATCGCCCGGTGAGAGTGCAGGATCTGTTCCAAAGTTTTTGTCACGTCCTGGGCATCGATCCCAAGCACGAGTATCTCACCACCGATCGTCGGCCCATCAAGAACGTCGACGGTGGACAAATCATTCGCGAGCTATTTAGCTAAACGTTCGCCGGCCGTTTCAAGAAGTCACGTTCAAAGCATTAGAAAGAGCACCCATGCAACTCGCACGCGCTTCGCTGTGGCTTCTGATCGGTTGGGTCCTTCTTCGCGGTGGTATTGGTTCCTTGGCCGCCGAGGGGGACAACTTTACTCGCAAGGAAGACGTGATCTATGGTCGCAAGTTCGGCATGGCGCTGACGATGGACGTGTTCACGCCGACGGGCAAGGCGAACGGGGCGGCCGCGATTTGGACGGTCAGCGGCGGGTGGTTTTCGAGTCACGAGGCGATCAACGTCGATTTTCTGCGGGAGTTGCTCAACCGGGGCTACACCGTGTTTGCCGTGTGCCACGGCAGTCAGCCGAAATACACGATTCCCGAAACGATCGCCGACATGAACCTGGCGGTGCGGTACATTCGGGCCCATGCGGCCGATTTCAAGATCGATCCGAATCGCATCGGCATTAGCGGCGGCTCGGCCGGCGGGCATTTGTCGTTGATGATCGGCATGGCCGGCGACTTGGGCGATCCGAACTCGAAGGATCCCGTGGCTCGCGCGAGCAGCCGGGTGCAGGCCGTGGCGTGCTTCTTTCCGCCGACCGATTTTCTGAATTACGGCACGCCCGGCTATGCGTGGCTCAATCAAGGGCCGAAGGACGCGATCAAAGCCCCGTTCGATTTCCAGACCATGAACCCCGAGACGAAGCTATTCGAGCGGGTCGATGAAGAGACCAGGACGAAAATTGGCCGCGAGATCTCGCCCCTCTACTTTGTGACCAAAGACGATCCGCCGACCCTAACCATCCACGGCGACAAAGACGGCCTGGTGCCGCTGCAACAATCGGAGCTGATCATGGCCAAGCTAAAAGAAGCAGGCGTCCCCTGCGAGCTAGTAGTCAAACCCGGCGCCGCCCACGGCTGGGCCAGGTGGCAAGATGATATGAAGACGATCGCGGATTGGTTTGATAAGTATCTGAAGGCGCCAGCGGGCGGGTAGAAGCGACTTGCTCTTTTGAGAGCCCAATTGAATCAGGCGGACTACGTTTGTGGGAACTCTTAGTACACCTCGCAGTACTCGGGCTGCTTTGATTTTGATCCTGGCTCTTGCGGGTGTGCTATTGGCAGCCTGGGGTTTGAGTCGCGTGCGCCTGACACGAGACTTCAATTGGGATCTTCGACACGAGCATCTCGTAAGCTCCCTGCCGAGCGACCCGAGTGAATCGGCTCGATATCACAGAATCTACTCCGGCCCAATCCGCCTAACGCTGCTTGCGCCCGACGATATTGAAGTTGCTGAAAAGTGTTCGGACGTCTTGGCCGAAATCTCTGACAAAGAGATTGTTGACCTGTATCTCAATTTCCACAGCGCTACGTTGGCTGGTGCATATGCCCAAGGGTTGGAGATGCTGAAGAAATACCAGGCACCTGCGCTCGTTATTGAAGAATTCAGCAAGTGGCACAAGGACATAACTAGCTCGGGGCGCTTATCGAACTACTTCACACTTTGGGGCAATGGTCCTGTGCGGCTGGGACTCGAAACACGTGATTTGGACGGCCGAGAGACTCACTGGGTTTGTAGCTTGATAGTTGATTTCGGCGCCCCTGAATTGCGAGATTGCGCAGAAATGGATGCGATTAGCTATCTTGAAAACCTCAAGGCGGATTGGGAGGCGCGGGTCAAATCACCACAACGCGTGAAGGACTCAGGATATCCAAGTGAGATAGAGTCGGCTAGAAGCTGGGAGTTAGCAGTGCTGCTAATCGAAGGGTATCGCACTACTCAGTCCCGGCGACGATTTGTGAGTGTTTTGTGCTGCGACCAATCGAACGGGTTTGATAATTTCGATAATGAAGTCGAAGGCGACTTAGTGTGGATTTGTGCGAGAGTTAGGGATCGAGAGAACCTCACGCGTCTGCTCTCTATGCGATATCCGCGGTTGGGTTGGGACGGCAGGATTGAACGTGCCGTCGTAAATTCTGAGTTTCCTCAAGGCCTGCTTGTTTTATGCGATGCGTTCGACGCGTCGTCCAATGCCCGGATAAAGAAGGCATTGGCAAGTGGGCTACGTACGGCGCTGAGTCCATTGGGCGTCGACAAGCACGGCGATGAAGAAATGGTGGAAGCCAGCCGAGATTGGTTCATTTCGCAAGGGGATAAGTACAAGCCAAATCCGTGGTACGAGCCTGAGAATGCTACCGTAGACTCCTCGGGCAGATCTCACTATGCCGGTTTGTTTATCCCACGCGAACCGCCCACACCTCGGAGGGCAGTTAGAAAGTGACCGACCGATGACAACCTTTGACCGTATCACGTCCAACCCGGCGGTGCTCAATGGCCAGCCGTGCATCCGCGGCTTGCGCCTGACGGTGCGCCGCGTGCTGGTAGCCATGGCGACCTACCCCAACCGTGAGAAACTTCGAGCCGAGTATCCCGAACTCGAAGACGACGACATTCGGCAAGCCCTGGAATACGCGGCAGCCAACCTTGACGACCGTGTGGTCGAACTTCGGCCGATTGGATGACAAAAAGTTGTCGGGAATCCTGACACCTTTTTCAAAGAAGCCAGGCCCGCGTGCGCAATCCGCTCTTACGGGAGTTGAAGTGCGGCCTTCAGGCAGTTGTTAACTTGCTGCATGTTCGTGCGAAAGATAAGCTGCTGTTCAACGGTGAGAAGATTCTCACAGGTAATCGCCGAAGGGTGGAGCACGCCCGCGGCATTTCCTTCGGACGTGGCGGGGTCTAGAAAATACTGCGTTGGTTCTTGTTGGGCCCGTTGCGTGGTGCGGGTGATCATGGCGACGATCGTATTGGTAAGCCGCGGATTGTTCTTGTCGGTCTGCACGACCAACGCGGGCCGTACTTTGGTTCCGCTGCCGGAGCAAAACGGATAATTCAAGAGAACGACGTCGCCGCGGCTAGCTGTCATTGGGTTTTAAGGTGAGCGTCATAGTTGTTGTAATCGTCCATGGCCGTATCGTCCCAGCCGACGGCTCCCGCGGCTTGCTCTTGCAGTGGGTACGTTTCGCGAATGTCGAACGTATCGTTGCCAATCAGTGCCCGAATCTTCTGATAGGTGCCGTCGGGCACTAGCACCCATTTCTCTTGAGTATTGGCGTCGACGACGTACACGGGCTGGCCGGGCTGCTCGTCGATCGCCTGCCGCTGTTCGTTGCTGAGCTTCGGGGTCATAACCCAATTTTAGCACGGATAAGCCAGACAAGGCTAGGCGAAGAACGCGATCAACCTCGGCACTTCCGGCTGGAATGCCCCCGATTTCTGTACCAGGGGTTATGAGAGTATGGGTTGGGTAATGGGTAACAGGGTTCCTTGGTTTTCTTCTTCTTGTGTTCGCGTGTGCTGCTGGAGCGCAGGCGCAGCCGGAGCGGAAGCAGCACACGCGGCGGCGAACTGGGCGGGGGTCTGGTAGTCGAGGCTGCTGTGCGGTCGCTCGTGGTTGTGTTCTTCCTGGCGTCGTCGAGCGAACCATCGCGCCTCGGCCAGGTTGGCGAACTCCTCGCAATTCAAAAGCTCGTCCCGCAGACGGCTAAAAAACGATTCTGCAAAACCATTTTCCCAGGGGCTGCCCGGCTCGATGTAGAGCATCTCCAAGCCCACCTGCTGGCCATGACGACGGATTGCCGTGGCGATGAACTCCGGTCCGTTGTCGCTGCGAATGTGCCGCGGCACGCCACGCGTGAGGAACAGGCTGGTCAGGACGTCGAGCACGCGATCCGCCGTGATTCCGCGATCCACCTCCAGGGCCAAGCACTCACGAGTGTATTCGTCAGTGATGGCAAACCACTTCAACGGCCGACCCGTGATCGTCCGGTCATGGATGAAGTCCCAGGTCCAAACGTGGTCCGGGCGCTCCGCTCGACGACGGATGCAGCTGTTGCCGCTGTGTCCCAAACGTCGCTTTTTCCGGGTCTTTCTCGGCACTTTAAAACCCTCTCGACGCCACAGGCGATAGATCTTCTTGATGTTCACGTGCCATCCTTCCTGACGTAGCTTCGCGCCGATCATCCGGTAACCGTAACGAGGATATTTGCGAACCAGCTCATGCATGCTGCTGACCAACCGAGTGTCTTCGGCGGTGTCGTCTGTGGGCTCGTAGCGCTGTGTGCTGCGGGCAACTCCCAACGCCTTGCACGCCCGACGTTGCGATACGCTGCGGCAATCCTGCACGTGCCGGACCGCCGCACGCCGCCGCGTCGGGCTCAGTAGTTTCCCTTGAGGGCCTCCTGAAGGATGTCCTTGTCCAAGGTCAATTCGGCCACGACCTTTTTCAGCCGCTTGTTCTCGTCTTCCAATTCCTTGAGTCGCTTGGCCTCGCCAGCCTTCATGCCGCCGTACTGGTTCCGCCAGCGGTGAAACGTCTGCTCGCTCACCTCCAAGGTCTGGCACACCTGGCCGATCGTCTTGTCCGCCGCAATCATCGCGTCGGCATCACGCAGCTTTTTGATGATCTGCTCGGGACTGTGTCGCTTCCGTTTCATCGAGAATCTCCTTGCCCATCAGGGCGCTAGAGACTCTCATAACACATGGATCAGGTTTTGGGGAGCATTCCACGGCGCCACGTACTTGAACGGCAGCACGTCGAGCACGACTTTTACCTGAGTGGTGAACTTGAGCGGCGGGGCGGTGCCGATACACTGAAAAACCACCTTTGGTGCATGATTTCGCCCGTGGGAACTCCGAAACCAGCGATGTAGGTGAAAATAGGAAGAAAAATCCACTTGGCGTTCGGCGCGACGCGGTGCCGCTTTGTTTACAATCGCGGCTATCGTCGGTCCGTATCGGTTTCAAACTCTGTCTCTACGGGAGATGTCGGTTGAATCATTCCTTTTGCATGTCGAGTTTCCAAGTCGTGCTGATCGTGGCCGCCGGCTTCACTACGCAAGCGGCGCGGGCCGGCTTTCCGGAACTGGTGCGGCGCGTGCCCGCCGAGGCGAATGCCATTATCCTCGTCGATGCGGAGCGTTTGTTTGCCAGTCCGATTGCGGTGCGCGAGGAGTGGAAGAAAAGACAGCGCGCGGAGTTCGCCGAGCGGCCGCTGGCGGTTCCTCCCCAGGCCAGCAAGGTTGTCCGCGCGGCACATGTCGACTTGCAGGCTCACGAACCGAAATGGGAAATGGTGCTGATCGAGCAGCCGAGCTTTCGCTCGCTTGATGAGATTGCCATGCGCGAGAAGGGATATGTCGATAAGATCGCGAATACGAAAGTTGCCTGGTCGCCGCGCGGTGCTTACATCGTAAGCCTTGGCAAGAGCGCGCTCGGATTGTTGTTTCCTCCGAATCGGCAGTTCCTGGCGCGGTGGCTGAAGCAACCCTCCGGCAAGATTTCCGACTATTTGCTTTCGGCGAGCCGATCGATGGCGGATGCCGAGCCACAGTTGCTGTTGGCCATCGACCTGGAGGATGCCATCGATCCCGCGCGAATTCGGGACGTGCTCAAGACTTCCAAGGGAGTTGCCGAC
>JAYVCO010000608.1:0-3096 GCA_043749935.1 Planctomycetia bacterium | reverse complement strand
CTCGACGGCCGTCATCACGGGGCTAGGATCGTCGCCCACGGCGTGAATCTTTTTGAACAATGTCTGCAACCGCGCGAGACCTTCGACGCTGGGGTCGATCGAACAACTGATGCCGGTCTGCCGGCTGGCCTCGATCGAGCGCAGGGCGACGAGCAAATCGTCCAGCAGCAGCACGGGGCGATTCGTGGTGACGCCTACCACCTCGCCTTGCGGGTTGAGCCGCCAACCTTCGCCAGGTCCGGCCAGCACGACGTCGTTTTGTTCGGGATAGAGGAAGACGTATTGAATGCGTTGCAGTCCGGCCAGATAGCGCATGTCGTCGGAAAGAGGCGTGCCGTTTTTGCGATGCTCGGCGATGGCGGCTTCCAGCCCGCGCAGCGAAACCTTGCGCAGGGCCGCTACTTTCAGATCGCCCGGCACTGGCTTCAAAGCCTGCTCGCGAACCCGCTTCAACTCATTGAGCTCGTCGACCTTCACGTTGGTCACGATTCCCCGCGCGTCGATCGACACACCCCCGACTTGCTGCTGGACGAACTGGCCGTTCGCGCGATCGGCCATGACCGCACAGAGCATTCCGAGAACGGGCACTAGCAGCAGCGTGCGCTTGACTTGACCAGCGTTGCGATGGACCAACATAAACGAGACTCCTGGCGATCTTTGGAGGTACCGCGCCAAAAATGGGTTCGTGCTGGCGGGTCTGCACGGCGCAAAGTTGAGCTTGGGAAATAGCCGTAAGCTGCCTAGCGCCTAATAAATAGGATAATTCTAGCGATCTGAAGTCGCAAGCAAATTTGGGGGGTTCTGGAGCTGGCAACGCATTGGTGACATGAAAGTCCGTGCGTTCCCTGGCATTTTGATCCCTTGGCGCCGTTATGCGCCAGCATGCCCTTACGACCGGATTAAGTGGCAAACCCGGTGCAAACGTTAAAGTCGCCCCACTCCTACCGCCGAAGCTATCAAACGGGGCTCCAGAGGGCTCATATCCCGCTGGAATGCGCGACCCAGAACTTGATTCTCCCATGGCTCCGAAGAGCAGTAACGTGCAATCGATGCAAATACACAACCGGCGGATTGTGGCAGTTTGGGGCGCCTTGGCACTGGCTTGTTCATTGGTAGGTTGCACCCGGGCGACATACCGGATGGCCGCCGACAAGGAAGTGAAATACCTGGTGACCCAGAAATCCAACGACCCGCGTTGGGACTACAACAGCTTCACGATCGGCATGGATCCCCGTAGCCGATACTTCGATCCAACACCGCCCGATTGTCCGCCGATGCCGTTTGACGACCCGGCGGCACACCGTTACATGCACTGCGTGGCGGGCAAGAACGGCTATCCGTGCTGGCATACGAATGGCGATTGGTACTACTTGGAAAACCCGAAGTGGAAAGCGCTGCTCGAGAAGTACAGCACGGTTGGCGAGAACGGCGCGGTAAAACTGACACAGAATGGATCGGTCTGTTTGGCGCTGATCCACTCGGTCGACTACCGCGGCCAGATCGAACAGATCTACGCGTCGGCGTTGGACGTGAGCACCGAGCGATACCGATTTGACGTGCAATTCTTTGGGGATTCGGACGTCGTTTTCAACCACAGTGGCCCGGCTGTATCGCCAAGGGGAGAACTAAACACGCTGGCCGTCGGCGCGGTCGCGCCGGACCAGACCTTGAAGCTGATGAAACAGTTTTCCGCCGGCGGTGAGTTGATCGTGGGGTTTGCCAACAGCGTTGTCTGGCAATTCGCCGGTCACGATACGAATACGACCAGCTCGCTGATCAATTTTAGCCTAATGCAGCCATTACTGCGCGGTGGCGGTCGAATGTTCGTGATGGAGCAATTGACCCGCGTCGAGCGGCAGTTGCTCTACAACTTGCGAACCTTTCAACGGTATCGACAGGGCTTTTATACCACCATCACCGTGGGGAATTCCGTCGTTGGCGCCGTTCAGAATGTGGGCCGCCAGGGTGGTTTGACAGGTGGAACCGGGTTAACCGGGTTCAGCGGACAAGGAATTAACGGCCTAGGCACAATTGGCAGTATTCAGAACACCGCAGGTGGTGGCGCGGGCGGCGCCGGTGGCACCGCTGGCGCGTTGGGATTGGCCGGCGGCGGTGCCGGCGGCGTTGGCGGTTTCGTCGGGATCGTGCAACAGGTTCAACAGGTTCGCAACGCCCAGGCCGTTCTCGATATCCAGGTGCGCACATTGGGTCTTTTGGAAGCCAACCTCGAAGCAGGTCTGATCGACATCGTGCAAGTCGACAATTTCCGGCAAAACATCGAGACGCAAAGGGCCAACCTGCTAGCCGCGCAGGTGCAATTGCAGACCATGATCGACAACTTCAAGACCACCATCATCGATGTTCCGCCCAATCTGCCGGTGGAAATCGATGATAGTTTGCTACGGCAGTTCGAGTTCCTCGATCCGCGCACCACCGACGTGCAGCACATGATCGATGATTTTACGACCATGGTCGGCCAACTGCCCGCCGAACCGGAAATGCAAGAAATCAAGAGTGGATTGGAAATGCTGGGCAAGCTGAGACAACGTCTGGCCGACCAGTTCGTCGGCGCCCATGCGGACATGCAGCGCATGGAAACGGTGGTTCCCGAGCGAAAAAAGACTATGAACGCGGACCGGAAAACACGTTTGGACGAGGAGCTCACGAAGTTGGCCGAGGGGCTTTTGGACGTGGAAAACCGGTTCAATCAAACCGAAGCGGTGCTGGCGAACCTGGAAAATAGCCTGGGCACGCAAACGCCAGGAAAAATCACGGATGAGATCGTCGCCATGTCGACGGGCCTTTCGGGCCTGACACAAGAGCTTTCCTTGATCAGGGCGCGTGCGCGGCTCGAATCGGTCACTATACCGACTATCGAATTGAACGCTGACCGGGCTTTGGATATCGCCCGCGGCAATCGGCTGGATTGGATGAACTCGCGTGCTCAGCTCGTGGATCAATGGCGGCTGATTGCCTGGAATGCCCAGCAACTAAAAGCCGGCCTGAACCTGACGTTTAGTGGCAACGTGGGCACGATTGGCAACAACGGCGTCGCATTCAATGGCCAGAATGGTGCCCTGCGAGTTGGCGCGCAAT
>JAYVCO010000607.1:0-6482 GCA_043749935.1 Planctomycetia bacterium | reverse complement strand
GGCTAACTGGTTTTTGGCCGAACCGGCAAGCTGATGCTCGGGTGCCGATTTCACGAAGCCTTCGAACGATGCGGCGGCACGAGCGAGTTGCGACTTGCGGGCATCCAGGTCGTCCTGCCGCGAAGCGACCTCGAGCAGCGTCTGCCCTTGTTCGTATTGCACCTTTTGCTTGACCGCTTCGCTCAAATGCGAATTGGACCGCAACAGCTCCAAGTAGTCGAGCGCCTCATCGTATAGCTGGTGCTGCCTCAAGGCTTCGAGGAACTGATCGACCGGCTCAACGGCTCGAACGGTGCTTGCGGCACCGACGATCGCCAGCTTCACCGCCGCGAACAGGCTCAGCCGTCGAACGCACCGCAACATTCCGCTTACCTCGAGTTACACACTTGCCACCGGCGGGGCGCGTTCCGGATGAAAACAAGACGGGTCGGCCTGCCACGAAGCAAGAATGACAGCCCAGTCGGCCGAGCTAAGCATTCCTGCGCTGTCCCAAAAACTCATTGGCCTGCCGCGAGACCTCATAAAGCAAATTATAATCTGGCAGGCATAAACACAACCCATTCAATGGGCTCGAATTGCGACTTGGTGACGGAAGAATTGGCAAAGCCGAACCAACCGCACCTTAGGGGGAATCAGGGCAAGACACGCCTGCTAGTGCAGCCGATCGGCGTTCCTGATGAGATCGAGCAACAGCCCGAAGTCCTTACGCTCGGCAACTGCGGGATCGAGTTGCTGGGTCAGGGCGAAAACTTGTGCCCAGGGGTTTCCGCTGGGTGCGAAGTAAGATCCTCGCAATACTTCGGCCGTTTTGGCCGCAATGACTCCCTGTTGAAACCAGGCGGGAGCTTGGGAAAACGATTTAGAAAATTGCGCACGCCGGATGGTTTGTGCGACGCGGCGCAACTGGCCGCTCTTGGGATCGTGCCAGGTGAGCTCCGCGGTCGCCACCACGTCGTGGCCCGTGGGCTTGATCCACAACTCATACAGGCCGGTCGCTGTTTGTCCACAGTGGAAGTCAACTTCCAGCGGGTCGGTACTCCCGCCGGTAAGTGTGGCAGATTCGTGTCCCAACAGGCGGTATCCGGTAACGATCTGCCGATCGAAGGAGACTTTCAATGAGGCCCCGACCGCGACGGTCGATGAGCGTCCAGTCAACTTTTCTAGCAATGCGTCGTAAATTTCGGCGCCCGAGGTGGCGTCGCTGACCTTGCCGTGCGCTGCTTCGGCCAATTCGACCAACGTCGGATCCGTTCCGCCCTGTGCTATGCGAAGTATCTCCCAAGCTACGCCCGCGTCTGCTAGCTCCCCGAGCGCTTGTGTGGCGTGCGTCATTGCCGCCTCATCCAAATGCTTGCGACCCGCGGTAAGAAACAGGACGGTCGTGGGCATCGAGGACTTGGCAACTTGGGCCGCTTCGTGGGCACTCTCGATCGCCAGCGAGAAATTAGCTAACCCCGAGGGCGAGCCCAAGTCATCGGACGTCACGAGAGCCTGGAATTGCCCACGCGTGGCATTGTTGGCCAAGACCGTGGGCTGCTCGGCAAAGCCAATCAGCGTGACTCGATCGGTTTCACTCATTTGTTGACCGATTTTCGCCAAGGCATGCCTGACCGCTTCCCAGCGAGCCGCCTTGCGCATGGAAATCGATTGATCCATGACACAAATCAGGCGTTTGCTCGAATGAGGAGCCGTTTTCGGCACTGCTCCTTGTACGGTGAATTGCAACAGATGCAAACCGCCGTCCTTGAGCGGCGAGGGGCTGCCGGCGACATGCAGGGCCAGACCACTGGTCGGGGCAGGGGGCAAAGCGTAATCGAAAGCCGCCAAGAAATCCTCGACGCGAACCTCATCGGCGGCCGGCAAGTGCCCGTCCTGAATGTTGCGCAAGGCCAAATCGTAGCTGGCCGTGCGGAACGTCAACGGGACGCGACTGGTCGTCAGATCGGGATGAGCGGCAGGCGATGCGAACGGGTGCTCGCCGTGTTTCAGTTGAAACAGCAAGTCGTACCCGCGAACCCGCGGAGGGGTTATACCGCGATTCTCGGGGACTTCGAGCACTTCCAGATCGGGCAAGCGATCGAGATGTCCGCCGGCCCCCAAAGCGTCTTGAACGCGCATCTTGTCCTCGACCGCGAGCTGGACGGACTTCGTGAAGCGTGCCAGATCTTCCCATTTTGGCAGGGGCGTTGGGACGGCAACTCGTGACTGCGGGCTTTCGCGTTGCGGCGGCGAGCTTCCAGCAGAACCATCGTGAATGACGCCGTCTTGAGCGACTTCAATTGCTGACGATGGGCTCGTCGGTACTACGATTGGCGCGGTCGAGCTTACGGGGGGAGCGTTGTGCTTTGCCGAACGCTCTTGCGCCGCGCGGCCTGGCTGCTGCGCAACGGAACGCGGCGAGGGCCCCCGGCTGGGCAAGCCAAAGTAGCCCGTTACCGCCACGCCAACGGCAATCATCAACCCGGCCGCCAACCCAATTTGCCACGGCAGCGGAGGGGACCGGCGATGAAAAGCGATGCGGAGCAATCGCGGCTCCAGGCTGCGTGGCACCGGCACATGGCGCAAGATCGCGTCGAGTCGGCCATCGCGTATTTTTTGATCGCGGGGCGTGGTTTCTCGATTTGGCTCCTCAGGGCTACCGGGGCCAACCTTCGATAGTTTTGACAACAAGTCCGCCGGAACCGGCACATTGCGCAGTTGAGCGTCGATCCAATCGTCAAATCCAAAATCGGGCATGACAAAATGGGGGGGATTATTCCAGCGGGACGAATCAGCCGGCTGTGGATCTCGCTACGACCAACCAGTACTCTCGCAGACGTTCTCGAGCCCGACTCACTCGTGAAAGCACTGTTCCCAACGGCACTTTCAGCAAATTCGCCACTTCCTGGTGCGTCAGATCACCGACGATCACCAGCAGCAGCGACTCGCGTAATTCCATCGGCAAACGATTCAAAGCGTGTTGCATCTCATCGGTAAACTCGTTCGCCATCGGATCTGGAGCGTTGACTTCGACTTCCGGCGTAAAATCGCCGCCAGTCGGGCCGGGCAACGTATGCCGGCGCCACCGATCCACCACCCGACGACGTAGTATCGCGATCAGCCAGGCCCGTTGACTGCGGCCTGATTGATAGCCATTACGACTGGTCCAGGCGGAGCGATATGTCTCCTGAACGATATCCTCAGCTTCATGACGGTCGCCAACCAAACGATAAGCCGTGCGATACAACGCGGGGCCATGGTCAACAACGAGGCGATCAAAAGCAGCCTGTGACAGTGCCACTTTTCGCTCCTCCCACTCAGAGCCATTCTTCGTAGGATGTGCCTGGCACAGGCTCCCTTGAATTCGCCTTACCGTGCCAGGATTATTGCAACCGGGAATGGCTGCACCGAAGAAATGACTTGCCTCACCCAAACTACCTAAGCGATATGAGTCCCTTCGCTCTTGCATCGTAATGTATTTAGGTTGGTTTGCACAAGCAGATTTTTGGAAATATTTTTAAGGCAAAGCCTGTTTCGACAACCATTTAGCTCACGCACGAATTCCTCGCACTCGGGAGCTGCGGATGTTGCCAGCGAGGTGAAGCTAATTGCCTCATGTAAACAGCGGCCGCTGGGCGTCGGGTGGATCGTGCGGCATGAGGCCCAAGTGATCGTGGCCGGCGGGTGTCACGCGCCTTCCACGCGGCGTGCGAATCAACAATCCGCGCCGCAACAGGAATGGCTCCACTTCGTCGACCAGCGTATCGACGGCCAGATTCATCGTGTGCGCCACGGCTTCGACGCCCACCGGGCCGCCGTGAAAGACGCGCACGATCGTTTGTAAATATTTGCGGTCCTGGCCATCGAGCCCCAGCACGTCGATGGCCTGCATTTCGAGTGCCGCGTGTGCCAGCGCCAGCGTGACCTTTCCGTCGGCCTTGCTGGTGACGTAATCTCGCACCCACCTCAGCCGATTGTTGGCCAGGCGTGGCGTGCCCCCGGCTGCGCTTGGCGATTTCCGTAGCCGCCTCGGGCGCGACTTCCATGTGCAGTTTGCGCGAATTGCGGACTACGATTTCAGTCAATTCCTCGACGCTGTAGAAGTCCAGATGCTCGCGAATCTGAAAACGATCGCGGAGCGGCGCCGACAACAGCCCGGTTCGCGTCGTTGCCCCAATCAGCGTGAAAGGCCGCAGCGCCATATTGATCGTGCGGGCATTAACGCCATCGCCCAGCAAAATGTCGATGCGAAAATCCTCCATCGCCGGATAGAGGAATTCCTCGACTGCCTTGGGAAGCCGGTGAATTTCATCGATGAACAACACCGAGCCTTCCTCGGCGTTGGTCAGGTAGGGGATCAGGTCTTTGGGTGCTTGCAACACCGCCCCGCTGGACATTTGAAACGGCACGCCCAGATCGCGCGGAATGCAGGTGGCAAAGGTGGTTTTGCCCAGACCCGGCGGGCCATCGAACAGGATATGCCCCAGCGTGTCTCCGCGCTTGCGGGCCGAGTCGACCGCGATTTCCAGCCGCGCATACACGTTGCGCTGTCCGACCATGTCCCGCATGTGCTGCGGACGCAGATCGCGATCGTCGTCGGCGGTCGTGGCGGAATTCTGTAGAACCGGCTCGCGCACCACTGGTTGGCCCTCCTTGGTGAATCACGCTCTGCAAGCAGCAATATACCGCCGGCCCAGGCGAGTTGTCAGTGGCAATGCGATGGTCGGGCGAATGGCCGGCGAGGGCGGCGCGGTCAGCCTTGGCTCTGCTGGTAGATAGCCTGCAACAGGTCTTGGACGTCTTTGAACTTCTTTTTTTGCACGAGCACCGCGTCGATCAATCGTCGTGCATCGCTTTCCGAGTGGCCCAATTTTCGCAAGACTTCGAAGGTCTCGCTGACGACGTCCAGCTCGACTTCGGCCTCGGAGGGCTCCTCGCGAGCGGCCATCAGTGCGAACTTTGGCACTTTGCGGCGCAATTTGGCGATGATCCGCTCGGCCGTCGCCGGGCCCACGCCGGGCAACCCGGAAAGTGCCTTGGTGTCTTGCTCCTCGATGGCCCGGGCCACCTCGCGCACCGGGCGGACCATGGCCCGCAATGCCTTCTTCACGCCAACGCCATCGACCGAGCAAAACAGTTCGAAAAACTCGCGTTCGATCTCGGTCAAAAAACCGACCAGCCGGGGCGTGAGCCGACCCTGCATCGGATTGCCTTCCAGATATTCGATCGTGTGCAGGCGGATCTCCTGCTGAAGCTGCGTTTGCAACTGGCGACGAGAGAACTCAGGGATCAGGACTTCATATTCGTAAGCGCCAATGCCAAGCGTCAGCGTCTCTTCGCCAAGTTGCAGCAAGTGTCCGGTAATTTTGGTAATCAATGGAGTTATTCGCTTCAGCTGTTTGAGAAAAGGCGCTGTCTGCACTCCCCCGTTTCTTTCCAATCCCTAATCCCCAACCCCTAATCCCTACGTCAAGCCGGCCTCTTCTGAATCAACTCGCGCCGCACGTGGAGATAATAATGACACAAGGCGATGGCCAAGGCGTCGGCGATGTCCGGTGGGTCGGGCACCGTGGCCAGTTGCAACTCGCGCTGGATGGCTTGCTGCATTTGCGTCTTCGGGGCTCGGCCGTTGCCGGTGAGCACCTTTTTGATTTGCGTCGCCGAATAGTGCGTGACGCCGACGCCCGCTTCCGCCGCAGCCAGGCAAATCACGCCGCGGGCGTGGCCCATCAGAATCGCGGTACGCGGGTGTTTGTAGTGCGAATAGAGTTGCTCAATAGCCATGGCCGAAGGCGCGAGCGAGGCAATGACCTCGGCCACGCCCGCGTGGATTTCTTGCAAGCGCGCGGCCAGCGAGCCCTTGGTGCGGCCACGCACAACGCCCGCCTCGCAAACTTTCACGCTGCCGCGAGCAACTTCCAGCACGCCGTACCCGGTAATGTTCAAGCCGGGATCGATGCCCAAAACGCGAATCGCGGCAGGGGCACTCATTTGGCGGTCCATTCGGTGCCGCCGGGGCGATCTTCGAGCGTGACGCCGGCCTCGCCCAATGCCTGGCGAATGCGGTCGGCGGTGGCGAAATCCTTTTTTGTTCTGGCCGCGGCGCGCAGTTCGATAATCAGACTCATCAGTTTGCCCGTCAACTCGTTGTCGCCCAACGTCGGTTTGGCCGATGCCACGCGAAACAGGCCCAGCGTGCCGCCCAACTCACGCAAGGTCATCGCCCCCTGACGCAGCGTGGCCAGTTGTTCGGTGGTTGGCTTCTGATTTTCCAGCTTCTGGTCATCGGCAAACTTGTTTAGAGCACGCACCAGCTCGAACAAATCGCCCACGGCGCCGCCCGTGTTGAAGTCGTCGTCCATCGCCGCCAAGAAGCTGCTCCGGTGTTCCGCGATTTGCGCACGGGTGGCATCTGCGCCAGGATCGAATTCGCCCTGGCCGCGAAGCGCCGGCGCGGGCAAATCGTAAAAATTCTCGCCGGCAATCCGATCATAACGCTTAAA
>JAYVCO010000606.1:0-6423 GCA_043749935.1 Planctomycetia bacterium | reverse complement strand
CCGGCTGGATCACCATCTGGCGCGGCTGGGAGAAACTCAATACCCTCGTCCGCGGCGCACAACTCACGCAAAAAATAAGAAATTGTGGGTAATGACAAGCTGATCGCCCGCCGCTACATTCCTACGGCCCTTCGGGCCTACAAAACGGCAAACGGCCGATTCTGGCATCACTCAACTAACGCGTCGCTTTCGGCACCACCGGCAGCAGGATGTGCGAGGGATGCGTTGCGTTGTGATGAATCGTGTTCGTCGCGACGACAGACTGACGGTGGTTGTTGAGTGGCTCGCCCGTGTTCGGATTCACATCGAAGCGTGGGAAATTGCTGCTGGAAATGTCGACGCGAATCCGATGTCCGCGTTTGAAAATGTTCGACGTCGGATAGAGCTTGATCGTCAATGGATAGACCGTGCCGGGCACCATCAGGACTTCCTTTTTGAGCGATTCGCGAAACCGGGTGCGCAAGATTCCATCGCCGATGTTCAAATCGAATCCGCCCGGAAAGTCGGAGCTGGCTGGATAAACGTCGACGAGCTTGGCCGTGAAATCGGTATCGACGGCCGACGACGACGCCCAGAGCTTGACCGCGATCTCGCCCGTGACCTCCAAGTCCTCGGCCAGCGGCTCCGACTGGAACACGACCACGTCGTTGCGCACCGAAAGTGGAATCGGGTCTGGCGCGTTCCAGACGTGCGGCCCGCCACGCTGGTCCCAGGCTCCTTGCAATAGTATGTCATTGCCCGACGAAATGTTTCCGCCGATCGTTGGCACCGGCCAGGACGGATCGAAACGGAAGCTGGTGGCTCCATCGGCAGCCGATGGAGAGGACGTGGAGAGTTTGCCGCCCGCGCTGAGATAGAACGGCGTGGCTTTCGCGCGCGCCAGCGGCCACTCGCGTTCGTCACGCCAGGAGCCGCCGTGGTTCAGCAGTCCGTCGGCCGTTTTGCGCCCATCGCCCGAGCCCATCACGAAAATCCGTACCGGCGTAGCAAACGGCGCCTCTTTGCCGACCTTGTTCTCGATCCCTTTGAGCCAATGATCGTACCACTCGAGTCGCCAGGCCTTTGGATCGGCAATGGCTGCTGTTGGGCCGAAGCTGACCTGCCCGTGGCTCGACGCTCCCTGCTGGCCGTGAATCCAGGGGCCCATGATCAGGTACACCGGGCCTTTGATCTTTTTGCTCAACGCCACGTAGTTGGCCGTGGTGTTGCTCGCCCACGAGTCGTACCAGCCGCCGACCAGATACACCGGGATGTCCTTATATTGATCGGTGTAATCGAGAATGTTGTTTTGCTTCCAGAAATCATCGTTCGTGCCGTGGCCCAGAGCTTCGACCAGCCAGTCTTCATATTCGGGTATGAATTTCAGCGGCGTCGTGCCCCGGCGAAGCGGCAGGTTGACGAGGTACTCGCGGCGGTGGTCTTTCATGTCCTTGAGCATCGCGGCCGTGGCCGGATCGCGCGATTGGCGACTCCCCTCGGGGCCCGCATTGCCGAAGATCCAATTCCAAAATCGCAGCTCGAACGCGCCGCCATTGCGCATGCTGGCATAGCCCATGTTAGACATCGCGTCGACGGGTATCATGGTCGCCAGTTGCGGCGGCCGCTCCATCGCCATCGCGTGTTGCGTTCCGCCGACATACGAAGTGCCAATGGTGCCCACCTTCCCATTGGACCACGGCTGCTTGCCAATCCACGCGCACGTGTCAAACCCGTCGCGGCCGTCGTCACTGAGCATGTGCCAGATCCCTTCGGACCGAAACCGGCCGCGCGTGTCTTGCATCACCACTACATAGCCATGCGCGGCATAATACTCGGCGTCCGCCTTTCCGCTCGACTTGCCATAAGGGGTCCGCATCAGAATCGTAGCCAATTTTTCGCCGACCGCTTTGCCGTCCCGCGTGGGCAGATAGACATCCGTCGCCATCGCCACCGCATCGCGCATCGGGACCATGACATCCGCTTGCGCGGAAACGCCGTAGGGCGTGTCATCCGCCAGCGCTGGTGGCGCCAATAGCAACAAGACGAGGCAACACTTGATGAAGCTCTGGCGAATCCAAGGAGCGGCAAAGTTGGTGATGAAGTCTTTCGTGAACACGGGATGTTTCTCGCTTCGAGGCTGCACGGGCGGTTTGACTCTCGCCATGAGGATAAATCACCGGGCGGGAGATCACAATCGTTTGGTGCGTTTTCGAGCACTGAATGTGCCCAAGAAATGAGGGCGGGTAATCAATTTGGTTGACTCGCGTCTCAGTTCGCACCTAGGATCGGAGAAAGGAGGCAGGCTTTACAGATCATGCAATGACCTGTTGATTGAAGTCAATTCCAAGTCCGGCGCTACTCGAAATCCGATATAACGGCAGCCTTCAAATGACGCGTCAATTCACAACTCGCGACACTTTTGTCACCACCGCGATTGTCGGATTGTTTCTCTGGATCGGGACAAGGCTCGGCCCGGCGATCGGAATTCATGTAGGTCTGCTGGCCGCGCTCTATTTCACCTGCAAGAAAATGCCCATTCCCATCAGTGCAACGCTGGCAATTCTCGTATTGGGAGGGTTTTTGGGATTACTGTCCTTTCACTTGCAACGCGGATGGGGCTACGTGAGTCACGGCGATTCTATCTACCCTATCTACGACGCTTTGATGTCCCCGATCTACATTGAAGAGGCGGTTCTCGTCGATGATTTTCATATTGTCTTTTGCTACGCAGGCGATGGGCTATCGACAGCCATGCCAAACCGAGCGGTCGGCTATTGGGCTGTTTTATCTGCCGTCACGGGCATGGCCACTCTGGTAAGGCTCATTCCCGTCAGGAGGCCGTCACCGACTTCGCTGATTGAAAATCTTGCGGTCGAGAACCTGCAACACGGGCAGGATAGTGAGAGCGGTCAAAGATCGTAGATCGATTCGATTGCGGCGGAGGTTATGCAGCAACGCAGGCCCGTATCAACCAGACCAAGAACCGATTAGCCCACTGGCAGCTAGAGATGCAAAACTCACGACGAACTTTCACGCGTTCGCTTATTCTGGTGGTTGGATTGATCGCCTGCAGCTTATTCGGGCTGCTTGTCAACGCTGTCTACAACGTCCATGAAGCGGGGTGCGAGTCCTCGTGCGTCGGAAAATTCTCCCAACTCTCTTTGGCATGGCGCAACTTCTACGATTTGAACTGGCGATTCCTCTCCATTGAGTGCAATGAGTATGGAGATAAGACACTGAGCTGGCTAAAAGTGGTTGAAGCTGTTACGGGTTTTGATCGAGAGAAGCTGACCTGTCCGTCCAATAATGGAGTGGCGTACTTCGTCGTTACCGGACCTGGCGCTGTGGTGCAGGACTGTTATTCGTTGACCGAAAAGGATGTCGAAGATGGGATAGAAAACACCGTGGTATTTCTGGAAGCGGCAACGGGCACGGGAAACCGGCAAAAGACCCTGCAATTGCGGATTGCTGATATCGGCGAGCTCCTCGATAAAAACCAATCCTTGCCCGCGGACGACGTCCACCCGCTGGGTCGGGGCATGTTGTTCGCGGACGGAACGATGTGCCGTCAGGTAAAGCCGCTTTCGAAGCAACAAGTGCAGGCACTCATGACCGCCGCTGGCCACGAAGACGTTAAGCGAACTGATCTCGTTGCTGAGGGCTTTTTAACCATTAAGTTCCCACACACGCTCGATTTCGAACACTAGAGCCGGTTACGCTTGATTTGCATCCATTCCGATGTCATCAGGTTTGTAGCTTGCCCTTGGACTCCTCGCAGGCGTCAGCAACTCGATGTCTGGCAGATTCTCCAAGACATCCTGATAGGTCTGAAATCGCAGCAGTGTTTCAACCACTGCGGGCAATGGCTCTGGCCAGATTTCCGGAAGATCGGCTTCTCCGTCGCCGGCAATGGGAAATGCTAGCCGCTCGGTCGGGGGCGTGAACTCGGCCTGAACCCCGGCCTTGTTGCCACGTGCATCGAAGCGATACCAGCCGTGGCCCTCGAAGTAGGCCGCGTTGAGACCGTGCAAGCAATAAGGCGGGCCATGTTCGCCAACCGCGAGCCGCTGGTAACAAAGACCCGTCGGGATCCCATTTGCACGCAGGAGGGCCGCGAGCAAATGGCTCTTTGCATAACAATAGCCGGTGCGGTGATGCAAAACGTCCGAGGCCCGGCATGTTACCGGATTGGCTTGAAAATCCATACTGTGGCGGATTTCGTCGCGCACGAATTCAAAGCAATGCCTGGCGATCTGCAATTTGTCGTGACAGCCGTCCGCAAGCTCGGCAGCTTTGGCCGAAACCTCGGGATGACGCCAATCAATGAATTCGCTCGAAGCCAAATAGGGCTGCATGTCCTGCTCCGGCTCCTTCCGCAAGGGATTCGAGTCCAGAAGTGCCTTCATGAAGGTTAACTGTACAGATCTCTTGACGCAGACACTGATCAGCTTCGGAGAGTTCGCCCTTGCTAGCTATTTCATTGCCACGCCCTTGGAAATGTATCCGTGGGTCTTGGGAGTCTTTTCCAAATAGAACTCTTCAATCTCGACCGTTTGAAATGGTTGTTGACCCACGAGCTGCTTGATATTGCGGTCAAGGTGGCAATTGTCGCCAACTAACCGCTGAAACCGATTCAAGCGATGCTGCCATTTACAGACTTTCGGGTCGGGACTCAGGCCGTGCTCGAGCAACAAGAATCGGCCGCCGGGTTTGAGTACCCGATGGATTTCTGCCAATGCACGTTGCACTTGCGCAATGCTGCACAATGTAAAGGTGCTGACCACGCAATCAAAAGTGCCTCTGTCGAACGGCAGCTCTTCGCTTCCGAGAATCCGCTTGTCAACTTCGAGTCCCGTCCGCTGGATCATCGAGAGCGCTTTGCGGTGCATTCCCGAATTGGGATCGATTGCCGTAATCTTTCGAATGTGGCCCGGATAACACGGCAGGTTCAAGCCCGTGCCAAATCCAATCTCAAGGATTTCCCCGGTGGCACTGGCCAACAGTTCCCGGCGATGCACCGACACGAACGGACGATCCAAGGCCGCATTGCAGAGCCGCGGAAAGATAAATCGTGAATAGAAGCCCATCGTCTGCTCGGAACCTTAAGAATATCTTTAACGCTACCGCGACAATTCTTCTCGCAGCCGTCGCGCGAGTTCAGCAGTATTTCCATCATTCAAATGCAACGGGTTGATTAGCAGCTTGCCTTCGGCCAATGCCGCGTGGCCGACGTAGCACGGGGGCGAACCGGTTCGCAGGCTTTGACAAACTTCGAACGCGGTTCGGCCTAGCTCGCGCTCGTCGAGCTTGATCTCCAAGATCGGCTGGC
The DNA here is from genome assembly GCA_043749935.1 of Planctomycetia bacterium. Classification (GTDB taxonomy): domain Bacteria; phylum Planctomycetota; class Planctomycetia; order Pirellulales; family PALSA-1355; genus PALSA-1355. Next base: position 1,115 of record JAYVCO010000606.1, on the reverse strand, counting down.
ACTCGGGATGGGACTGCTGTTCAATCTGGCATCGAGCGAAAGATTTCGCGAGTGCCTTGGCGATCGTTTCCAGGTGCTGGCGTGCCGCGATAAGCTCGCGATCGTAGTCGCCGCCGATATACTGCTTGAGCGCGGCGAGCAGGGCCGCGATTTGCTCTTTCGAAACTTTGAAGCCCCGGCCGATGCCGTGTCGGGGCATGCCTGTGAATTTCGTGCGGTCGATCAAGGCTTCCGGCGGCTGCCAGAGCACTGGGTGATCGTCCATGTCGAGCATTTGCAACGCGGCGGAGCCGACCAGGTCGCGGCGGCCGCACAGGATGCCCGTGGCTTGCGGACCGCGGATGGCTTTGCCGCCGCTAAACACCACGAGATCGGCGCCCGTTGCAGAGATCGATTTCAGATTGCTGCGGGGTGGCAACTCGCCGGCGGCATCAACCAGCACGGGCAGGTGATGCGCATGGGCCCGCTCGACGACTTCCGCCAGCGGCGGTTGCGAGCCGGCGGTTTGAACGTAGACCACGCCGGCAGTGTGTGGACCGAATGCCGCTTCGTATTCCCAAGCTTCCGCGCGCCGCACGCCGGCTCCGCTCGTGATTTCGTTGAAGCCCACTTCGACCAATCGCGCGCCGCTGGCGCGCACGGCATGATCGTAAGCATTGCGATGTTCGCGCGCGATCACGAACTCGTCGGGAAAACCGTCGCAGTGAGGCAACCGCTCCATGCGTGCCAGGTCGTAACCAGTGAGAATCGCGGCGGCTCCCAACGTAAGCGCGGCAGCCGCTCCGGCGGTGACGAGGCCCGCTTCGGTGTTGGTCGCGGCGGCAATCGTCCGCGAGGCCACGGCTTGCAATTGTTCGAGCGGCACTGACGCGCCGGCGGCCTCGCAAAACGCCAGGAGCGTGGCCGGGCTCATCGGCGCTCCGCCCAGCCGAGTCACCGCTCCGGAGGCATTAATGATCGGCCGCAGTCCCAGTTCTTCGAAAATGCCCACTATCGCTCCCCGCTCGTTGTTGGATGCCGCGCCCGAGATGATTCGATGATAGTTTCGCGGCGGTCGAATCCCAAGCCCCGGGCGATCGTCCGCTAGTTTTTGGGTGGCTAAGACCGCTCGCTTC
>JAYVCO010000605.1:0-4878 GCA_043749935.1 Planctomycetia bacterium | reverse complement strand
CGAGTATCAAACGACTTCGCTGGACAATATCGAGCAAATCCTGAAACGACCCGACATTGTCTCGCTGGAATCGGTGAAGTTCTATATCTTGCGCAACGACGGCAAGTCGTTCGGGGCCTACTTTGGCCATCTGACGGTGAGAAGGTAGGAGGGAAGTGGATAGTGGTTGGTGGTTAGTAGGATGAAGTGCCAACCACGCTGCTGCCCACTCATTTTTAACCACTACCCACCAACCACTAACCACCTCGCCCCAGCAGCAGTTACAATCACAGCAGTTGTTTGAGTGATCAATTGCCGCTGAGTGTCCCTGATGGAACTCGATTTCATTCGTTGGCTTCGCGGCCGGCTGCCGCGCCATCCGAATTTGCTGCTCGGGCCGGGCGACGATGCGGCCATTCTGCGGCTGGCCGAGGCCGACCGGTGCGTGGTAACCGTTGACATGCTGATGGACGGCGTCGATTTCGAATTGGCGAAGACAACCCCCGCGCGCGTCGGCCGCAAGTCTCTGGCCGTCAACCTGAGCGATCTGGCCGCGATGGCCGCTCGCCCGCTGGGCGTGGTCATCGCCTTGTCGTTGCCCCGTGCCGGCGGCCTCACGTTGGCTCAGGGAATCTACGAGGGGCTGATCCCCTTGGCCGAGCAATATGATCTGGCCATTGCCGGCGGCGACACCAACAGTTGGGACGGGCCGCTGGTGATTAGCATTACGGTCGTGGGCGAGCCAACGGCGCATGGGCCCCTTCTGCGCAGTGGAGCGAAGCCGGGCGACGCGATTGTTGTCACCGGCCAATTCGGCGGCAGCATTCTGGGACATCATTTCGATTTCGACCCGCGGGTGCGCGAAGCCCTCTGGCTCACCGCCCACTATCCGGTACACGCTGGCATCGATGTCAGCGACGGTCTTTCGCTCGACCTGTCGCGCCTGGCCACGGAGAGCGGCTGCGGCGCTGTGCTGGACATCGGCAAGATTCCCATTCGTTCGGCTGCCAACGAGCTGGCCCGGCAACTGGGGGATGGCTCGACGGCGCTGGATCACGCGCTGTCCGACGGCGAAGATTTCGAATTGATTCTGGCTCTGCCACCTGAAGTTGCCGAAGAACTGCTCGCCAAACAGCCGCTCGGCTGCCCGCTGACCGACATAGGCCAATTTGTAGCAGAGAAAGGTCTTTGGCAAATTGACGCGGGAGGCGTGCGCCGGCCACTAGAGGCCAGAGGATTCGAGCATTGGTTGGACGGATAAATTTCAGCGAGAGCGGCCGAGCAACCCATGATTCAAACCCACTTCACCTTTACCGCTCGCGACGAGGCGGGCACCGAACGGCTGGGACAGGCGCTAGCCCGGATTCTGCCGCCAGGCAGCGTGGTGGCGCTACATGGCACTTTGGGTGCAGGCAAAACGCGACTCGTACAAGCGCTCGCGACGGCTTGTGGAGTCGAGCGGCGCGAGGTTGTCAGCCCGACGTTCGTGCTCGTCCATGAATATCAGGGCGATCGGCCGATCTATCACATCGACGCTTACCGGCTGCGCGACGAGGACGAGTTTCTGGCGTTGGGCGCCGACGAGTATTTCGCGGCACCGAACGTGGTCTTGATCGAATGGGCCGAGCGCGTGGCCCGTTGTTTGCCCACGGAGCGGATTGAAATCACGATCGAGGTCGGCGAGGGGGACTCGCGCCAATTTGAAGTCGAGGGTCGCGGGGTGCGGTATGCCGAGGTGGTCGAGAAGCTGCGCCAAGAGATGGCCTGAACCGCTGATCTAACGTTCCAGCGAAAAGTAACTTCGGCAATTTGTTTGCCCTCACCCTGCCCTCTCTCAGAAGGAGAGGGTTTCGATGACGAAGTTATTTCTCCTCCATTCCTAAGGTCAGAGAATGAACTTACTCAAGTCCTCGTCCTGAGTGAGCTTTTCCAAGCGCTCTTTCACGTAAGCCGCGTTGACGACCACTCGGCCAGCATGCATTTCAGGCGCTTCGAAGCTCAATTCCTCAAGCAGCCGCTCCATGATCGTGTAGAGCCGTCGCGCACCGATATTCTGGCTGCTTTGGTTGACTTGAAATGCATATTCGGCCAACGACTCGACCGCGTCGGTTTGGAATTCCAGCTCCACCGACTCCGTGCCTAAGAGCGCTTTGTATTGCTTGGTCAAGGCACTGTTGGGTTCCGTCAAAATGCGCACGAAGTCATCTTTGGTCAGGTCGGTTAATTCGACGCGAATCGGAAATCGTCCTTGCAGTTCCGGCATCAGGTCCGACGGCTTGGCGCGGTGAAACGCGCCGGCCGCGACAAACAGGATGTGATCGGTTTTCACATAACCATATTTGGTTTGCACCGTGGTCCCCTCGACAATCGGCAGTAAATCTCGCTGCACGCCTTGCCGCGACACGTCGGCTCCCCGCGCGTCGCTGGCCACGACCTTGTCGATTTCGTCGATGAACACGATGCCCAGGTCTTCCGACAATTCAATGGCCTGGGCGTTGACTTTTTCCTGATTGATCAGGGCGTCGCACTCTTGCTCGAAGAGCACCTTGCGAGCTTCGGCCACGGTCGCCTCACGGCGCGTCGTCTGCTTGGGCATGATCTTTTCGAACATCCCTTGCAAGTCGATGTCGGTCTGTTCCAGCCCCATGCCAGTCAGCATCATCGGCGCACTCTTCTGCTCGATCGTGATCTCGACTTTGCGGTCCTCCATTTCGCCCGCGGCAAGTTTCGCGCGAATCTTCTCGCGAGTCCGCTCATACCGTTCCGGCGAATTGACGGTGTCGGCGCCAACGTCGTAAGCCAAAGGCGCCGGAACCAGCAAGTCCAGCAGGCGATGTTCCACGCGGCGATTGGCCTCTTCCTCGACGCTCTTGCGTTCGGTTTCGCGAACCAGTCCGATCGCATTTTCGACCAGCTCGCGAATCATGCTCTCGACGTCGCGGCCGTAGTAGCCGACCTCGGTATACTTCGTGGCCTCGACCTTGATGAACGGCGCGCCGGTCAATTTAGCCAGACGCCGGGCGATTTCCGTCTTGCCCACGCCGGTCGGCCCGATCATCAGGATGTTCTTGGGCGCAATCTCGGCTCGCATTTCCGGCGGCAGCTGTTGACGCCGCCAGCGATTGCGCACGGCGATGGCCACCGCCCGCTTGGCGTCGTGCTGGCCGATGATGTGTTGATCAAGCTGGGCCACGATTTGTCGCGGTGTCAGGTCGCGCATGGCAACTCCTCCACGACGATGTTGGTGTTGGTATAGACGTCGATGCCGGCAGCGATTTCCAGGCTTTGACGAACGATCGCCGCCGCGCCGAGGTCCGAGTGCGCCATCAGAGCCCGCGCGGCCGCCACGGCAAAATTTCCGCCCGAGCCGATGCCCAGCACGCCGTCGGTCGGCTGAATAACGTCGCCGTTGCCCGTAACGAGCAACGTGTGGCGTGCGTCGACGACGGCCAGCAGGGCTTCGAGCCGCCGCAGCACCCGATCGGTACGCCATTCCTTGGCCAGTTCCGTCGCCGCGCGCGGCACGTTCGAGGGGAAATCTCGCAACTTGGCTTCGAATCGTTCCAGCAGTGCAAAAGCGTCGGCGCTGCTGCCGGCGAAGCCGGTAATGACTTTGTTGTCCATCAGCCGGCGGATTTTCATCGCGTCGGCCTTCATGATCGTATTGCCCAGGCTGACCTGGCCGTCGCCGCCAATGGCGACCATGCCTTTATGCCGCACGCTCAAAATAGTTGTGGAACGAGTTTTCATCGCAGGGTTCGTGCGTCCTATTGGCTGCCTGTTGTCAAACACGCGTCTCCCTCATGCTATACGCCAGACCCCTCGTTGGGCTAGTCTGTCAGGCGTTCCAGGCTCGCGCCAAACGTAACGGGCTGCCGCAAGGCCATTTCCAAACGGCTTAAGTATTCGTTCCGCGGAATCTCGACCGCACCCAGGCTGATCGTGTGCGCGGTACACTGCTGAATATCGAACAGCGAATAGCCGCGCACCCGTAGGTGGTGCATGAGGTGTACCAGCGCCACTTTCGAGGCGTCGCGCTGGCGAAAAAACATCGACTCGCCGGCATACAATCCGCCGATCGTCACCCCGTATGTTCCTCCGGCCAGCTTTCCATCGTGCCAAACTTCGATGCTGTGTGCGTGACCCAATTCGTGCAGTCGAGTGTAGGCTGCGATCATTTTCGGCGTGAGCCAGGTGTTCTCGACGCGGTCTCCGGAGCTTGCGCAACCCTCGATCACGCCGACAAAATTTCGGTCGCTGGTGACTTCGAAGCGGTCACTCAGGCAGGTGCGCATCAAACGGCGCGAAACGCGAAACCGATCGAACTCGAAAATGGCCCGCGGGTCGGGCGACCACCACACGACAATATCGGTGCCGTCGAAAATAGGCCAGGGAAAAATTCCATGCGCGTACGCGTCGAGCAACCATTCCGGCGTCAAGCGTCCGCCAAAGAGCACTACGCCCTCGGGCTCCGCCATTTCGGCAGGCGGAAAAAACTTCGACTTAGGAAGCGCAAACGCCACTCGTTTCACCTGCGAACTCATTGAGCAAAAAGCGAGCCTTTCTGAATGCTAGGACAACATTGCTCAAATTGCTATACTCGAAGCGCGAGATGCGGACGCTTCGAGCCGCCGCAAGTCTTTGCGCGCCCCGCCGAAATTCGGAACCCCCAATGGACGAGTTTTCTCCGCAACCGCCGCCGCAGCCCCGCCGCGTCGAGCTTCCTTCGCCCGCTCCGCTTCGACTGCCGTGGATGTTGGCGTTGTTGATTCTGTTGGTCGTTCTCTGGCTGATGCCGACTTTCGTCGAGCGCATCGAATTTGCGCGCACGCGCGGGCGCGAACGAGCCGAGGTCGAAAGTGCTCGCGAACAGTTGCCGAGCCCGAGCATGGAAGAAAT
>JAYVCO010000604.1:0-7883 GCA_043749935.1 Planctomycetia bacterium | reverse complement strand
CGCGTTCTAACCACTCTCCACTGACCACCAACCACTACCTTCACTTTTCCCCCAGTGCCTAAGCCCAGATCCCTTTTCCTCGGCCTGGCTGCCGGCCGCTCGCGGGCCATTCTTTAGGCCAATTGGCCCCATTCTTGCACTTTGATGGTTGTGCAAACGAACGAGCCGCCGATGCGGCTTGTTCTGAGCGCGGCCTGCGATTGGCGCTGGATTCGTTTAGCTCATCGTGAGCTTTTACGCACCCGGAATTGTTTACCTGATTCGCGCAGGAGGAAAATTTGACTTTCGTTTACTGACGGGTAGACTCGATCATGTCGCCATTTCACTACGCGAATTTGCAGCAGAGGTCCACCGTGCCCGTCACGGGCCGGGCCTTTTTTAGTTCTGCGTATTCACGTTCGCACAAGCACGCGATGTTCCGCATCGACAGCATTCACACTTGTCATTCTTTCCAGGGGTAGGGCCATGCATCGCATTGTCTTGTTCGGATTGGCTATCTCTTGTTGCGTTGCCAGCGCCTCGGCCCAGCAGTGGGCCGAAAAAATGTTTGCCGAGCGCAGTCACGATTTTGGAGCTGTGCCCCGCGCGGCCAAAGCCGAATTTTTGTTCACGTTGACGAACCAGTTCAAGGAGGACGTTCATATCGCGTCGGTCCGATCGAGCTGCGGTTGCACGATGCCCAGAATTCAAAAAGACACGCTCAAGTCGCACGAACAGGGAGCGATCATCGCCGAGTTCAACACGAATCACTTTACGGGCCAGCGCAGCGCTCGAGTGACCGTGACCATCGACAAGCCGAAATATGCCGAAGTGCAGTTGGACGTGAAGGGTTACATTCGCACTGACGTGGTGCTCAGCCCCGGGCAGGTCGCGTTGGGATCGGTGAGTGAAGGTCAGACCGCCGAGAAGAAGATTCGCATTGAATATGCGGGCCGAAATGACTGGAAAATCACGGGTGCGACGGCCAATTCGCCGTTCGTGACTGCCGACATCAAAGAGATTTCGCGCACTCCGGGCCGCGTTTCCTACGAGCTCGACGTGCAACTCAAAGAGGGCGCACCGGCCGGGTATTTGAACGAGGAGATCATGTTGGCCACGAACGACCGCCGGTCGAGCCAGTTTCCGGTCAAGGTCGAAGGCCTGATCGTCTCAGAGTTGGCGGTCAGTCCCAAGGTTCTGATGTTGGGCAACTTGCAGCCGGGACAAAAAATTACCAAGCAGATCGTCATCAAGGGATCAAAGCCCTTCAAGATCGTTGAAATTCGCTGTGACAACGAGGCGTTCACCTTCGAGCCGTCGCAGGAAGCCAAAGCCTTGCACCTGGTGCCCGTCACCTTCGAAGCCAGCAATAACACCGGAAAGGTGTCGCAGAAAATCGAAATCATCACAGACCTGGACGGCAATAAGTCGGCCGAGTTGTCGGCAATCGGCCAGGTGGGCGATCCGCTGGCCGGCAAGTAATGGAGCTAGCAAGCTCACTCTAAACTTCGTGGCGGTCGATCGAGCCGAGGCCTGAAAACCTGGGCTCGATTTTTTTTGCGCTTGCTGAGCTGAAAGCCTGTTCCCGGTCCGGCAGGGTAGGGACTGTGCCGAATAAGTCGAGGGTGCGCTGTGGACTGTACCAGTCCGCGAAACGATAGCGGCAAACGTCGGATGTTTCACCATCGGTGCGTCAATGTCCGAAATCTCCTAATGGTCAGACGATTGTGGACCATAACGAAGGAGAGCGCCCCATGCGACGGATCGGACCAAACGACACGCCGAAGGTTAGAGCGACACTCTATTTGTCGGCCGACGTGCTCAACGAAGCTCGCAACGCAACCGTGCATTTGGCCGGCTATCCGGCCCGTCTGACCCTGACGAAATTGGCTGAAAGCGCGCTGCGCAACGAACTGCAACGCCTGAAGGATCGATACAACGGCGGACAGGATTTTCCGGACCGCGATGAGGATCTTCGAGGCGGCCGGCCCATCGCTGCATAAGAGACCCCGTTATGATTCGCTCAACAACCAGTCATGCCAAGCCGGCGGATCGCGAGCAACTCCGACGCGAACTGCTCAAGCTGATCTTGAAGAACGAGGCCACACGCCGCGATCAATGCAAGGCAGCCGAGAAGTGAAGGGCATGCTGGCGATCGGAATCTTGTGGTTAGCGCCCGTCTGTGCGCTCGCGCAAGTCCCCACGCCGGGCTCGATCAACTCACGCGTTGCTTCATTGGCGGCTCAGCCGCAAATCCACCCGGCCGTGGCGCGGATCGTTGCGCCGGGGCAGGGCAGCATCTCATACGGCTCGGGCACACTGATCTACGCCAACGAGCAGGCTGGCATCGTGATTACGAACTGGCACGTGATCAATGAAGCCAGCGGCCAGATCTCGGTACATTTTCCTGACGGCTTCTACTCGCTCGGCACCGTGCAGAGCGTGGACCGAGATTGGGATCTGGCCGCGATCGTCATTCGCAAGCCCCCGAATGTGCAGCCCGTGCTATTGGCCAACGAAGCGCCGCGGCCAGGTGAAACTTTGACGATTGCCGGCTACGGCGCGGGCAGCTACCGCGCGGCCAGTGGTCGATGCACGCAATACGTGGCGCCGGGCACGACGTTTCCGTACGAAATGGTGGAGGTGGCCGTTTCCGCCCGACAAGGTGACTCGGGCGGACCGATCTTCAACAGCCGCGGCGAGCTCGCCGGCGTGCTGTTTGGCGAGGGGCACGGCCGCACATCGGGAAGTTATTGTGGGCGCGTGAAGTGGTTCCTCTCGAGCATCGTACCCAACATGCCTGCCGGTCCCGCGACCCGCGAGCAGCCGCTCGTGCGCGAACAGCCGCCAATGATTGTTTCAGTACCCTTGCAAGTCGTACCCATTCGAACGTCTGCGGAAATTTCAACCGAACGGCCTCGTTTCGCTGCCGCCCCAAACCAACCTGACCGGCCCGTCCGCGCCGTGGTAACTGCAAAAACACCGCCAGGCACCACAGCGGTCATTGGCAACGGAGGTTCGCCCGAACCGGCGATTTCAGAGCCGCAGCATCTGGAATGGCAAGATCTGGCTGGCGAGACGACTGGAGATCAGATCAAAACGGTGTTAGCCATTGTCGGAGTCCTGGCGATTGTCTTGCACGTCCTGCGGTGGGTTAGTCGCGAACCAGTGGCGGCTTGAGAATCCAACAGCCAACTGGGGTGGTTTTGATTGCAAATCGCGGTCCACGCGACGGTTGCCTTGACACCCCCTGCGCAGCGAGCCTACGATTGTGGTAGGTTTCATTCTAGGGCGTTATTTATGGTGGCTCGCAAGCTATTCGTTGGGTGCTTGGCGCTAGTGCTTTTGACGCGAGCAGTGCATTGCTTGTGCGTTGATGTGAGTCTTTGCGCACACGCGGCATCCAACCAAAGCGAATCGCCATTGTCGGATCCGAAGGATACGGACCCGAACGAGTCGGGTTGCTTGTGCAAAGGCGCCTTGCTTGGCGGCCATTGTTTGCCAACCGATTTGCAATCGCACGCCAAGCTGGTCCTGCCATCGCAACTCGCGTTGGCACCCACATTTCTGGCCCTGCAGGTTCCATCGGAGCCTTCGTCGCAAGATTTCTTGTGGCCCCCGCCGCGATCTGGCAATCTGCTGCGCGCACTGATTGCTTCTTGGCAGATTTGATCTCTCCCCACGCGTTGTGTCGACGCTGCGGCTGGTGATTTTACGCGCCGGCTTCAGCCCTGTTGCTTTTTGACACTTGGGAGAGCGCGGAGATGTTCCAATTGACCCTCAGATGGGTTGGCAGCGCCTGGCGGCGGTTCTTTTTGCCGACGGTGGCTATTGGTTGCGTGTTGCTGGTGTGGATTGTTGTGCAAGCAACGCGTTTCGCGATCCCCGAGAGCGAGTCGGAGTCCGAGTCGCAATCGGCTTCCCCGCCGGTGTTGGTGCAACTGAACCGTCCGGAGTTGGAGACGGCCGCCGGAATCGAAGTCGCGCCCGTGCAGTCGCTACCCGTCGGAAAAACGATCGCGTGCAACGGCAGCGCCACATTCAACCAGAATGCGTACGTCAAGGTGCCGCCGAAAGCGAGTGGAGTCCTTCGCAAGGTCAATGTCGACGTCGGATCGAGCGTCCGCGCGGGCGATGTTCTGGCCGTGGTCAACTCTCAAGGAGTGGGTGACTTGAAGGCTTCGTTGGTCAACGCGCTGGTTCACCAAGAGCACCTACGATGGCAAATCGAAAAATACAAGGCCGCGGTCGACGGAGTTCCCGCCAAAAACTTGTTCGAAGCACAGCATTTTCTGGAAGAGCAACTCACGGACACTGCCAGAATCAAAGAGCGATTGACGGAGTACGGTTTTTCGGAGGAACAGATCAAGCGCATCGCGGAGACCAAGGAAATCAGCATTCAGCTCCCGGTGACAGCCCCTCGTAGCGGCGTCATCGTCAGCCGTCACGCGGTCGAGGGCGAGCCGGTCGATACGTCGACGATCCTGTTCGCTATAGCCGATTTGGAAACCATGTGGGTCACGCTGAATGCCTACGAAAGCTACTTGCCGTCCATTCTTTTGGGGCAGGGCGTCACCTTCAAACCCGACGGCCTGCCGGGGCAGGGATTCAAGGGCACGATCACCTGGATCAGTCCGGAAGTGGACCTGCAAACGCGCTCGATTCAATTGCGGGTCGAAGTGGCTAATCGCGAAGGCGCCCTGCGAGCCAACATGTTTGGGACCGGTGAAATCATGATCGACCAGCCACAGCAGCGACTGGTTGTGCCCCAATCGGCCGTGCAATCGCACCACGGCAACCATGTCGTGTTCGTGCAAAAGCCGGACAACCTCTTCGAAGTGCGGCAAATCGAGGTGGGTGTCAAAAACGATCCCTTTTGGGAGGTCACGGCCGGGCTGCGACCTGGCGAAAAAGTGGCCACCACGGGAAGCTTTCTATTGAAGTCGAATCTGGAAAATCCGGACTTCGGCAAAGTGGAATAAACCAGCGAGCGCGTCAGACATGTTGGACAAGATCATTCAATTCAGCCTCGAGCAGCGGCTACTGATGCTGGTGCTGGCCGCGGTCGTCGTGATCACGGGCATAACAGCGTTTGAACGGCTGCCGATCGACGCATTTCCCGATACCACGCCGGTCATGGTGCAAGTCAACACGACCGCGCCCTCGCTTGGCCCCACTGACATCGAAATGCTGATTACGTATCCGCTCGAGCAAGTGATTACCGGCTTGCCTGGGCTGGAAGAAGTACGATCACTTTCCAAGACCGGTCTCTCGCAAATCACCACTGTGTTTGCCAGTGGAACCGATATTCTGCGCGCGCGCCAATTAGTCGCCGAACGCATGGCCAGCGCCGAGCTCCCGGAAATGACGGGCGTGAACAAGCCGACGCTCGGTCCGATCGCTACCGGCTTGGGCGAAGTCTATCACTACCTGCTGACCAGCGACCGCCACGATCTCACTGAGCTACGAACCATTCACCATTGGATCGTCAAGGCGCAACTTCGCACGGTGCCCGGCGTTGCCGAAGTAAACACTTGGGGAGGATACGAACGACAATTTCACGTATTGTTCGACCCCGCGCGGCTCGTGAAATACGATCTCACGTTGAACGACGTGGTCGATGCGCTCAAGACCAACAATGCCAACGTCGGCGGCGGCAGCATCGCGCGAGCCGGCGAATTGCAACTCATTCAAGGTGTGGGCCGGCTCACGAGTATCAACGACATTTCGCATATCGTGCTCAAGGAACACGACGGCCAGCCAGTCCGCGTGCGCGATATCGCGGAAGTCGAAATCAATCATGAAATCCCCTCGGGCGCGGTTACGGCGCAGGGCAAGGGAGAAGTGATTCTCGGCATGGGCTTCATGTTGATGGGCGAAAACAGCCGCGAAATCACCGAGCGGCTGCGCAAGAAAATGGCCCAGATCAAGCCTAATTTGCCCGAGGGCGTTCACATTGAGGAAGTCTTGGCGCGCACCGATCTGGTCGACGAGGTGCTGGCTACCGCGAAACATAATCTCTTGGTGGGTGCCGCGCTGGTTATCGCCGCCTTGTTTGCTTTGGGAGGTGGATTGCGGGCCGGGCTGATCGTGGCCACAGCCATTCCGCTGTCGTTCCTGGTCGCTGGCGATTTGATGCTCTATTTCGGCATCGCCGGTAGCCTGATGAGTCTGGGCGCGATCGATTTCGGAATCATCGTCGATAGCTCGGTGATCATGATCGAAAACTCGGTGCGACATTTGTCTCACAATCAGGCGGGCAGGCCAGTGGTCGAAGTGGTCCACGACGCTTGCGTCGAGGTTCGCAAGCCAACGATGTTCGGCGAAATGATCATCATGATCGTTTACTTGCCGATCCTGACGTTGGAAGGGATCGAAGGCAAAATGTTTCGCCCGATGGCGCTCACGGTGCTGTTTGCCTTGGCGGGTTCCTTGGTCTTGTCCTTGACTCTGATGCCGGCTCTGGCCGGTTTGTTTCTGCCGAAGCACATGTCGGAAAAAGAGCCCATACTCGTGCGGCTTGCGCAGTGGGTGTACCGGCCCGTGCTCCGCTGGGTGCTCGGTAATCGATTGGGCGTGGTGTCGATGGCTCTGGCCTTGTTGGCTTGCGCCGTCATTTTGGGCCGGGAGTTGGGGACCGAGTTCATTCCGCGGTTGAGCGAAGGGTCCGTCGTAATTGCCACGCAACGATTGGCCAGCGTTTCGTTGGAAGAATCGGTGCGTTACGGGCTGCAATTGGAGAAGCTGTTGCTCGAAAAGTTTCCCGACGAAATCAAACACATTTGGACGCGCACCGGAACGGCCGAAGTCGCCACCGACCCCATGGGGCTGGACCAAAGCGACGTCTTCATCACGCTCAAGCCGCGCGGCGAGTGGAAACGGGCCAGCACGCAAGACGCGTTAGTCGTACAGATGAAAGAAGTGGTCGACGGCTTGCCAGGTATGGCCATGCTGTTCACCCAGCCAATTGAGCAGCGCATCAACGAAATGATTGCCGGGATCAAAGGCGACCTCGGAATCAAGGTGTTTGGCGAGGATTACGACAAATTGGTCGAATACACCGAACAAATCGCGCACACAATTAAAAAAATCGACGGCGCGCACAGCGTAGTTCCCGATCAGTTGACGAGTACTGCCGTCGTGCGGATTACGGTTGATGAAGAGGCCCTCTCGCGCTATGGAATACCGCGGCGCGACGTGCTGAGCACGGTCCAGGCATTGGGCACGCCACGCGTGGGCGAGGTTTACGAAGGCCAGAAGCGTTTTCCGTTGGTGGTCCGCCTGGCCGAAAAATTCCGCACCGATCCAGAGGCCATCGGCCAAATTCTGGTTTGCACCCCTAACGGCGTCCGGCTTCCACTTTCCCGTTTGACGCGCATCGAACAAGTGGAGACGCCCACGGTCATCTCGCGCGAATGGGCCAAGCGCCGGATGTTGGTCCAATGCAACATTCGCGGCCGCGACACTGGTTCGTTCGTTGAGGAAGCTCGCAAGCGAGTCGAAGCCGTAACTAAAGACTGGACGCCAGGATATCACGTTACTTGGGGCGGCCAATTCGAGCACATGCAGCGCGGTTATCAGCGGCTGTTGATCGTGGTACCCATGGCAGGGCTGCTGATTTTCTTGCTGTTGTATGCCACTTTCAACAGCGTCCGCGATGCCGTGCTCATCTTTACAGGAGTTCCCTTCGCCATCGTGGGTGGCGTCATCTCATTGGCGGTGGCCGGGCTTCCATTTTCGATTTCCGCTGCGGTCGGATTCGTGGCGCTGTTTGGGATTTCGGTGCTCAATGGATTGGTGTTGGTTTCGTATTTCCACAAGCTGATTCGACAGGGCCGCTCGCTCGATGAGGCAATCTACGAAGCCGGCGTGCTACGATTGCGCCCGGTGCTAATGACATCGGC
>JAYVCO010000603.1:0-7481 GCA_043749935.1 Planctomycetia bacterium | reverse complement strand
GAGCATTTCGATGCGATTGATGATGGGCTGGGTGAAGATGTTGCTCCATCCGGGCACTTGCAGAACGCGCCCCATTTCGTCATCAACAAGATCACCTTTGGGGCCAGTCTGACGAGGCCAGAAGAAGATTTGATCGGCAAATGCCTTATCCAAGTCCGCGCGTAAGGTGTTGAATGGCCCAAAGGCGGTTTTGTCAAAGTCTTGAGCAAGCTGCGATTTGACGATCTCCTCGGCGAAGCGTTCGGACTCGACGCCGTGCTTGGCATCCTTGGTCAAACCTGCCTTGCTGCTCGCTTTGACCAACTCTTCCATAGCATAAGCATTAAAGGCCGCCGTGCCGCGGTCGTGGAGTTCCCAGTTGACCTCTTTGACGCGCTGAGTCCAGAGCCGGTCTTTCTCCGTCTCAACCGCGTGCAGAAGCGCATCAAAAAAGGTTTTTCGGTCGGCGCCCAGTGACTCGGAGATCGCGGTGAGGAATCTGGAAACCAGATGCTCGTGAAGTTCCAGCGCGCTGACCAGATCCTCAACAACGCCGTTATCTTTAAGCAACCTAGCGACATCTTCGGCAAGGCCGGTTGCATCTTCGAGCGAGGGATTCTTGGCCAACCACATACCGTATTTGTTCGTGAGTTCCTTTGACAGTCGCTCAACTTCCGCCGATCTGTCGATTTCTTGAGACCAGCCAAGCGGCCCTGCATCTTCCATCATGCGGATCGTTTCCGCCACGGCGAACCGAGTCAGGGCGGGACTCAGGTCTTGCTCAAATTCCTTGTAACGCAAGAGGGCCAGGTCGCGCATCATTTCATCAAACCGTTCGAGCGCCTTTTGTGTGCCATCATTGATGAGATTGCCGCGATCGTCGGCATCTGGCGCACTGTTCACATAGCCGCTGTCTTCCAAGACTTGTTGAACCTTGCGCACTTGTAGTTCGGCCTGGTTGTATTTGAGCACGCGTTTTGGCCACAGTTCCTTGGGTCGAAAGTTGACAAAGGTTTCGACCATGTCGAGCGGCGCGGGGTCGGTCGGCGTGTCGGCCCGACCGGCTTTCCCGATCACCGATTCAACTTCGGGAAATCCTCTCAATAACGCATCGCGTGCCTTGAGGTCGTCGGCAGATTGCGTCACGCTCGCGCGCGGGACCGTGATGGGCATGTCGAGCGTCGTGCCTTCATCCAAGGCGGGCATAAAAGCCACGCCGATCTTCGAGAAATGAAAGGCCCACAGCCCCAAGGGCACCAGAGTCGCAAACGAGAGTAGTTGCCACTTAAAACCGCGAGTAGAGATGACCGTTAAAGCGGACACCAGCCCGAACACGCCCAGGAACGTCGTTTTCCAAGCGGTCTCGCTGGCTCCCTGGCCGACAATCGCCTGAAGCGGGAACATGCCTGCGGCGAGAACGAGCAAGGCCGCGAACATCCACATTACAAGGTTTCGACGTGGCAACGCCCAGGTCAGCAACGGCTTATAAATATTGATGAAACTGCGAACGATCGGGTTCTCTTCTTCGCCCCGTAATCGCCCACGGATGAATGTCGGAATCAAAGCCGGCACGAGTGTGATCGAAATCAGTGCCACGCCGAGCATGGCGAAGCTCTTCGTGAACGCCAACGGGTGGAACAGTTTGCCCTCTCGACCGCTCAGCATGAAGACTGGCACGAACGAGAGCAGCATGATCAGCACAGAGAAGAAGATCGGCCGGCCGACCGTGCGGCAAGGCGCGATCACGAGCTCGCGTATATCGCCCGTGACGCGCTTAGTGCCGAAATGGTCCTTCAAGTGATGGGTGGCGTTTTCCACCATCACTATGGCCTGATCCACCAGAATGCCAATCGAAATTGTGATGCCGGCCAGCGACATGATATTCGCTTGGATGTCGATAATGCCGAAAACCCGCAACACCCACATCATCAAAAAGGAAAACAGTACGGCCAACGGCAGCGTGATGCAGATCACAAACACGCTGCGCACGTGCGTGAGGATCAGAAGAATTGCGAGCGACGCGATGATCATTTCATGGCCCATGACCTCACGTAGCGTATGGATGGCACCCCCGATGAGCCGGGTTCGGTCGTATGCCGGCACGATATGCACGCCTTCCGGCAAACCTGGCTGCAATTCGTGAATCCGGTCCTTGATTCGCTGGGTAACCGCTAGTGGATTTTCGCCGTGTCGCATAAGCACGGCTCCGCCAACCACCTCATTGCCATCTTTCTCGTAGACGCTGCGGCGGAACTGAACTCCAACATGCACGTCCGCCACGGTCTTGACGTAGATTGGCGTTCCATCGACTTCCTTGATGACGGCGTTCTCGATGTCAGCTTTGTCTTTGATCCAGCCGACGCCACGGACAATGTATTCGGCATTGTTTTTTTGAATGACGCCGCCACCGGCCGGCATATTGCTCTTGCCCACGGCCGCGTACAGGTCACCTAGCGAAATCCCGTAGGCCCGCAGTGCCTCGGGTCGCACGTCCACTTGGTATTCAAGTGGCGTACCCCCTACCACGGCCACGTCCGACACGCCGGACGCTGCGTTAAGTTGTGGCGCGATGAAAAACTTATTGAGCGCCCAGAGCTTGGAAGAGTCGATAGGATTCGAGGGACTGGCCTCCACGGTATACCAAAACACCTGGCCGAGCGCCGTTGCATCGGGGGCCAGGTACGGCACGACACCGGCCGGCAAGTAGTTGCTCGCTTGACCGAGTTTCTCGGTAACTCGCTGCCGTGCGAAATAGAAGTCAATCTTGTCTTCAAAAATGATCGTGATCATCGAGAAATTGAACTCGCTCGACGATCGCACAGCGCGAACGCCAGCTAGGCCTTGCAGTTTTCGCGACAAGGGATAGGTGATTTGATCTTCGATTTCGCGCGGACTGCGACCCATCCAATCCGTAAAAACGATGACTTGGTTCTCGCTCAAGTCGGGAATCGCATCGACAGGTGTATTGAGCATGGCATACACGCCGGCTACGGTTAGCGCGGCAGCCAGAATCAGCACCACAAAACGATTGCGGATCGAGAGTTCGATAATTTTTTCGATCATGGGTAGATTCCGATCATTTCGGCTGTAATGTGCTCTCGCGCAGCCGCCGCCTGCGGTTCACGCAACGTAAGTTGACGATCCTATTCTGAACCTTCGCTGGCCTTTTTCAGCTTGGCTACTTTTGCAAGAGTGGCTTTTGGGTCGGCCTGGGCACGCTCTGTACATGCTTTGCAACAGAGGAACACCGGCTCACCAGACACGCTTAACTTTACGGGCACACCCATCGTGCCGAGGCGGCTCTTTTCCATGACCGCGCAAAAACGCTGGTCCTCGGCTGCCGCGCGATCTTCGGCTCCCAGTTTCGCCATCGCGGCAGTGGCTTTCTTCAATTCCAACGCTTTGGCCAACGTGGCAGGCCCATTGGCCGTTGCCTTACCTTTGCAAGCGGCACAGCACATGAAAACGGCCTTGCCGTTGATCGTTACTTTGACGGGCGGCCCCATCGACCCCAAGCGATTGTCGTCCATGACCGCGCACCAGCGCTGAGCCTCCGCTGCGGAACGATCCGCGTCCGGGAGCTTGGCCAGAGCCTCCGCGATCTTCTTGGCTTCGACCTCACCTTGGTCAGATGCGCGGGCAAACGCGACTCCAATAAGTGCAACAATCAACGAACAGAACAGCACTGACACACGCGAGTTTTTCTTTGTCATCGTTTTTCTTCCATAGATTGGATAGTTCATGCAATCCAGTTTGCGCTAACGCTTGATAGCTTCTGCCTTCAGCTTGGCAGCCTTCGATAGGCTTGCTTTGGAATTGGCCAAGGCTTTTTTCTTGCAGCCTTCGCAGCACAGAAATACAGACTGACCCTCGATCGTCACTTTGATGGGTGTGCCCATCGAACCAAGACGATTGTCCTCCAACACGACGCAGTTTCGTTGGGCCATTGCAACTGACTGATCTCCCTTGGGCAGCTTAGCGAGAGCAGCCGCGACTTCGGCCTCTTCGACTTCTTGGGACTTGCTGTCATCCGCGGTCGACTCACTCTCGATCGATGGCGCTACCGCCGTGGCGCTTTGCAGCGCGGTCACTTTCGCCACTGTCTTTTGAGGATTGGCCAGAGCTTCCTCTTTGCACCCTTCGCAGCATACGAAAACGGTCTTGCCCTCAATGACTAGTTTGTCAGGCACGCCCATCGATCCCAAGCGACTGTCGTTCAGCACCACGCAGAATCTTTGCGCTATGGCTGCTTGTCGATCAGCGGCGGAAAGCTTCGCTAATTCACTTTGAATTTCGGCTTCGGCGCTGTCGGTCGCTGGCGTAGCCGCTGCCGCAACAGTTGTGACAGATTTTCCTTGCATCAGCTCAGCGACTTTGGCTAACGTCTTTTCTGGATTCGCCAGCGCACCTTTTTTGCACCCGTCACAGCATAGAAGGACGACCTGGCCTTTAATGGTCACTTTGACCGGCGTTCCCATCGAGCCCAGACGGTTTTGGTCTAGGATGGGGCAGAACTGCTGCGTCTCAGCGATGCGACGTTCCGCGGCCGGAATTCTCCCCAATACGGCGGCGAGCTTCGCCTTCTCATCTTCAGGCGTAGACGGCCGGACCGTGGTGGCGGTCGTTTGACCGGATTTTGAACCGCCGCTTCCGCCGAAATACACCGAGCCGGCGGCCGGATTGAGACGGGTTTCAGCATCAACCAAGAATGAACCCGACGCGACGATTCGTTCTCCCTGTGTCAACCCCTCAAGCACCGGATACAGAGTTTCGCCGTCCGCCCCAGACATTCTCGGGCCAAGCCTCACTCGTACCCCCTCGAAGGTTCCAGGAACTGTTTCGCGGTAGACAATTTTCTGAGCGCCTGTGTCGATGACTGCGTTTTCGGGCACCGCGAGGACTTGACCTTGCGCTAGCCTGGACGCCTCTTCGGCATCTTTCGTTGCGGCCGACACGAGTGCGGGAAGGCTTTTGGGTGATATCGTCAATGTGACGGTCGCCGTCGATCCGGGCCGCAATTTGTGACCGGGATTGTCGATCTCGCAGCGAATCGTCAACGTGCGTGTATTTTGGTCCACGTGCGGATAAACAAAACTCAGCTTTCCGTGGAATACTTCGTCGGCAAAAGCGCGAGTGGTCGCGGTAATATCCATCGCATTGCCATCTGCAGGCCTAATCGAGTGCGACTGATCGAGCGGCAGGAATTCCATGTCGTCTTCATAGACTTGTGCTTGAATCCAGACCGTGGACAAATCTGCCACTTCGTAAAGCGGCGTGCCTTGCTCGACATATTGCCCTTCGCGAACGTACTTCTTGATGACGTGCCCGCTAATGGGTGATCGAATCATCAAATCGGTGCGGTCTTTTTTCGCGCCCAAAATCGCCTGGATTTGGGCGTCGTCGATTCCCAATAGCTCCAGCCGCTTCTGGGCACTTTCTTGGTTCTTAGCGTTGCCGCCGCGCTTTGCGTCTAATAGGTTCTGAACGGTCACCACCAAATCGGGACTGTATATCGACGCCAATTCGTCACCGGCCCGCACCATCTGGCCGGTTTCATTGATGAAGAGCTTGTCGATGCGGCCCGCGATTCGCGCGGAGACAGTTCGCTGACCTCGTTCATTGAACTCAATGAATCCGGCCGCCTTAATCTCCTTGGAGACTGGCAAGTAGTCCAACTGCCAGGTCTGAACGCCGGCCAAGACCACACGATAGGGCGACAACTGGACACGGTTTACAATGCCTGCTGGCAACACTTCTTCGTGTGCCTCACCTTTTTTGCGTTTGGAAAGTGGCATGAAGCAGACCGGGCACTTATCTTTGCTATTGTCACGCACGACGGCCGGGTGCATTGGGCAGAACCACTCCGCGTCGCCGCCCGCAGCCGCGGTCGCGTCGGAGCCTCGCGTCCACTTATCATAGTACATGCTCAGCAGATCCCACTGAGTGATGACGGCCCCGATAAGCACGAGCACTGCGATGAACCGCAGCCTCGCCAACTTCACCAAGATAATGAAGTCAAACCACCACCAAGCCTTCCGCCAGCCCGTGAGACCGGGAGGGGCTCGCAAGCCACCTTCGTCGATCGGATCAACATCGGTTGCATTTGGCGTCGTGTGGTCTTGGTTTCGATTGATCATTTTCGTTTCCTCTTTGTCGATGCGCTGCGACGAGCGATTTTTGAACAGCGGCCGTGGTGCCATCGGCTCAACGGTGAAGTTGAGCGCTAAGGGCGCCAGTGAGCCTCGGCTGCCTGGCTCTCAATGTCTTTCGTTTGTATGTTTCCGCCTTCATGCCCACCTGATCGATGATGCGGATTTCATGGGAAACTTAGCGATGTTTCTAAAAGAACTCATGGTTTCCTGCGAGGCCAGAAACGCCGGTCCTGGCCTCGCAGGCACTTGCTAGCACAGATTGCACAACCTAGTTGCCCGCGGCTTTTGCTTCGGCCGAACGCGGGAAACCATTCCCCGACCCACCACCCATCATTCCACCCCGCATCATCATTTGCGGACGATACGTGCCGCCTGGCTGGTAGGAATACGTACGATCGGTTTTGGCCGACGTGGTGGTAGCGACTGGCGCGGCGCTCATGCTGCACGAACCACCACCGCAGGCGTGGGCCGGGCTGGCAACCAACAGACCCAGCACGCCGGATGTCACACCAAGGGCAACAAACTTCATCATCTCAATTCTCCTTGAACAGGAATTCCAAACCGGTCATGCAACCGGCTACAAAACAATGGCAGTCCTTTGCGGACACGATCCTAATAATCGCCTCGAACTTTCGATCCGGCATCACGCACTCCACTCTGCCAACCTCGCGATGGAACGAAGGCGGCTCGCGGAGCAGCATAGCCCGGCTGGTAGGAAAACTGCCGCGTTGCCTGTGGTGGCGTCGGCTGCTTTGCCATTTGGGGTGCCGGTGCCTGGGTTGTCGCTTCACATGGAGACGCCTGCCCGCGCGCGTCGTAGGAGAACGCGCGGTTCGCGGACGGTTGAGCGGTCGGTGCCGACATTACAACTGTATTCACTGCCGGTGTCGCCCCGAACCACTGGCTTTGCCCGCTGTGGCCATAGTCGCCCAGTGCTTTTGACGCAGCGTCACGAACTTGTGCTTCCGATGCGATTGGTGTCAGGGCAAGAGTCAAAAACGCGACGATCAAGATTTTCATTGAATTGTTCATGGCTATGTCTCCGCCTATTGAAGACCCAAAGTTGGTTCTGACAGAATTCAGAGCCCGCGGTGCGTGGCGCACAATGCGGGAGGCATCATTTCTGACACTGATGCCATTGGCTGTTTCGCGCATCAAAGTCCGCGAGGACTTCGATGAAAGACGGCCGTTCCAGGCTGTTTCAGCCAGAACGCCGGACTAGAAGCGCGCAATGGTACTTGCGCGCAAAGCGAATCACGTCTGGATCCGAATATGTTGGGATTGCAACGTTCCAGCGGCAAGCGAGCCGCAGAATTCGGACTGGGCGGCGCTGTCGAAGCAACCATAATC
>JAYVCO010000602.1:0-3654 GCA_043749935.1 Planctomycetia bacterium | reverse complement strand
CACCGTAACCGAAGTTTGGCCGCCCGCGAACGAGCCCATTAAGGAAACCGTGAACAGGATTTCACCCTTGCTCGTGATTGGAACGCGACCCGAAGCCATCAAAATGGCTCCCGCGGTGCTCGAATGCGCGCGCCGCGACGATGTCCTGCGGTCCACGGTCTGTGTCACTGGCCAGCATCGTGAAATGCTCGCGGGCGTGATGGACTATTTCGGCATTACACCTGACGTTGATCTGGGCGTGATGGCGGCCGGCCAAGGTTTGGCCGACCTGGCGGCTCGCTGCCTCCAAGGGCTTGAGGGAGTGATCGAGCAGTATCGCCCCGACTGCGTCGTCGCGCAAGGCGATACGACGAGCGTGCTCGCTGCCGCCTTGGCCGCGTTTTACGCGCGCGTGCCCTTTATCCACGTGGAAGCTGGACTGCGAACAGGCAATCTCGAGGCGCCTTGGCCGGAGGAGTTGAATCGGCGCATGGTGAGCATCGCCACGGCGGTTCATTGCGCGCCGACTCGACGAGCGGCCGAGACGCTAGCAGCAGAGGGCGTTTCTCCGGCGCGCATCCACGTGACCGGCAATACGGTCATCGATGCGCTCTTGTGGACCGTGGACCGCGAACGGCGCAGTGGCGCAGCATGGCCCTTGCGATACGCCTATTTGTCCGATCGTCCGTTAGTGTTGGTAACCGGCCACCGTCGCGAAAACTTCGGTCCTGGTCTGGCCGGGCTTTGCCGAGCCCTTGGCAGATTAGCCGACCGATTCCCCGGGGTTGAGTTCGTCTATCCGGTCCATTTGAATCCGAATGTTCGCGGTCCGGTGTACGAAGCGTTGTCGGGTCGTAACAACGTCCATCTCGTTCAGCCGGTGCCCTATCCGGAGTTTGTATGGCTGATGGACCGTTCGACATTGATCCTGACCGACTCGGGTGGCATTCAGGAAGAAGCCCCGTCCCTGGGCAAGCCGGTGCTTGTCATGCGGCAATCCACCGAGCGCCCCGAAGCTCTCGAAAGCTGCGCAGTCGAATTGGTTGGCACCGATGCCGAAACGATCGAAAGCCGCGTCTCACTGCTGCTCAACAATCCCTCCGAAGTCCAGCGGCGCCGCGTGGACGTCAACCCTTTCGGCGATGGCCGCGCCGCCCAGCGAATCGTGCAACTGATTGTCGATCGGGCCTGGACCGCCTGATTTGGCCGCCTTTCGGCGACGCTAGCAAGCAGGCGAAATCGCCATTTTCTGGTCGGCGGACTTATGTTAATCTCCCGGCCCCCGGGAAGCAGGGTAATTCCGGCGGGACTGGCGTGACGCGATTTCGCCATCCTCCGAGCAGGTACAAACAAGGGCGGGCCCGTGCGAGTTGCGATTGTTCACGACTGGTTTGTCACCTATGCCGGTTCCGAGCGGGTTGTCGAACAACTCATCGCGTTGTTCCCGGGAGCTGATGTCTTCAGCCTGATCGATTTTCTTCCGGCTGCCGATCGCCGCTGCCTGGCCGGCAAGACCGTGCAAACCAGCTTCCTGCAGCAGCTTCCGTTTGCCCGGAAAAAATATGCGGCCTACCTGCCGCTGATGCCGCTGGCCATCGAGCAATTGAACCTCTCGCATTACGATCTGGTCATTTCAAGCAGCCATTGTGTTGCCAAAGGCGTGTTGACCGGCCCGGATCAATTGCACATCAGTTATGTACACACGCCCATGCGCTATGCCTGGGACGCGCAACACGAATACCTGAGCGGCACGCGGATGGGCCAGGGGTTGAGGGGTTGGTTGGCGCGTTGGATGTTGCACAAGATGCGCATCTGGGACGTACGAACCGCTCCCGGCGTCGATTCGTTCGTGGCAAATTCGCAGTTCATTGCCCGACGAATCTGGAAGGCCTACCATCGACGGGCGCGTGTCATCCACCCGCCGGTCGACACGGAGTCTTTTGGCTTTTGCGAGAATCGCGAAGATTTTTACCTCACGGCCTCGCGCCTGGTGTCCTACAAGAAAATTGACCTGCTGGTCGAAGCGTTTGCCCAGTTGCCGGACAAACAACTGGTCGTCATCGGCGACGGCCCGGAATTGAACAAGTTGCGAGCCAAGGCCGGACCGAATGTACGGCTGCTCGGGTATCAAGATTCCTCGGTGTTGTGCGATCACATCCAGCGAGCGCGAGCCTTCTTGTTCGCGTCGCGCGAGGACTTTGGTATCGTGTTGGTCGAAGCACAGGCGGCTGGCACGCCGGTCATTGCCTTTGGCCAAGGGGGCGCGCTCGAAACGATTCGTGGGCTGGAGGCGGACAAACCGACCGGCGTACTGTTCGAGGAACAAACCGCCAAAGCCGTGGTCGACGCGATTCGTACTTTCGAGCTACAACAACATCGGATCAAAGCGGCCGATTGCCGCGAAAACGCCGCTCGGTTTGGCATCGAACGCTTCCATCACGAGTTCTACCAGCACGCCATGCAACAATGGGATTCGTTCCGCAACGGCTCGCTGCCCGACGAATCTATGGACCTGCTGCCGGAAGACTTCGCGCCGGGCAAATCCTCGATTCAGCCCCTGCGGGCCGCTTGATCGGCGCTTGAAGCGTGTGCTCGCAGATGGGGCATGCTGGCCGGCTGGTGTCTCAGTTGACGCGCTTCCCAGACTCTTTCCAAAATGCCTAGCATCTCTTGGGTGCGCCACTGCCAGGTGTAGCGCCTCGCAAGCTGCAAGCAATATTCGCGATCGGGCCGCGTTCCGGACAAAACGCGATCGATGGCCGCGGTAAACAGCACTTCCGAGCCGGCCAGATCACACGCCTTGGAAAACTCTGCCAATGCGGGCAATTGGGTCGCGACGACCGGCAGCCCGGCGGCCAGGTACTCGAAAAACTTCATGGGGAACATGGACGCCGTATAAGGATTCCTGCGTGCCGGAATCGTGGCCACGTCGAAACCGCGCAAATACTGCGGAAGCTGGTGGTAGTCGCGAGCGCCCAACAGGTGAATATTCGGCAACGCAAGCGCGTCGATTGTCGTACCGGGCTGGCCTTCGCCAACCTGACCAATCAAAACCCAATGCCAATCGGGGCGCGCTTTCGCCACCGCGGCAATCAATTCGAAATCGACTTTGTATTCGCTTACGGCGCCCACGAAACCGATGCGCGGCTGGGGAATCGATGCCAGATCCGCCGGAATCGGCCCCGCCTCCCGCGCCTGCGAAAAATGGCCGTAGTCGGCAACGTTTGGCAGCAAGTGCGTGGCCGCGTTCCAGGGCGCCAGCCGCGCTTGCAGCGTGCTGCTCGTCGTGAATACTACGTCGGCATCGCGGGCCAGTTCACGCTCTGCCGCGCGAATGGCTTCGACGGGCATCTGGGGCGCCGCGCTCAGGTCGTCAACGCAGTGGTAGACTAAAAGCGATCCGCCGAACTTCGCCACCGAGCGGCCCACCAGCGGATTGTACGTCCAGATGATCGGATTTTCGAAGCCAAGGCGACGGCATTGCCGGTTGATCAAGTGTTCGAGCCAACGGCTGTTCAAGTATCGGGCCGCCGCGCTACCATGCCAGGGAATGGCCAGCGGCGACGCGACCCAAAGGTTTTCTTTGACTTGCCGAAGCGGCTGCCAGGCACGCTTCAGACGCGAGGCAATGCGTGCGAGGTCGCGCGATTTGGCGGTCGGACGCCGCAGGCCCAG
>JAYVCO010000601.1:0-4928 GCA_043749935.1 Planctomycetia bacterium | reverse complement strand
TCCTAACCTCTCCCGGAGGGCGAGGTTAGGAGAGGGTCTTTGTTTTTTGAGATGTTTCGGCGAGTTCAACTCAATTGCAAAATCCTCTCATCCCAACCTTCTCCCCGAGGGAGAAGGAGAGGAATCGGCCGACCGTTGGGGCTATGTCACTAAATCATCGTCAATTGCGTCTATCACGAGCCGCCGTTGGCGACCCCCAATTGAAACTAACCTCCTCTCTTGGTCTACTTTGAGTTTCGATTCTCTCGCTCCCTCACGCACCTGTTAGTTGCATCATGTTTCGTCCCGTTGAAGCGTCTGTTCGGTTTCCGGCTCTCGAGGCTCAGATCGGGCAGTTTTGGAAGACTCATAAGATCTATGAGCAGTCGTTGGCCCAACGGGCCGAGGGGCCGCGGTTCGTGTTTTATGAGGGTCCGCCCACGGCCAATGGCCTGCCCCATCCGGGCCACTGCCTGACTCGGGCGATCAAGGACCTGTTCCCTCGCTATCGAACCATGCGCGGCTACCTTTGCCAGCGCAAAGCCGGCTGGGATACGCACGGGCTGCCGGTCGAGGTCGAAGTCTCGAAGGAATTGGGCATCCACTCGAAGGAGGAAATCGAGCGTTACGGGGTCGAGCCGTTCATCCATCAGTGCCTGGAAAGCGTCTTTCGTTACACGCAGCAGTGGGAGCGATTGACCGAGCGGCTGGCGTTTTGGATCGACATGCAAGACGCCTACGTCACGTACCATCAAAGCTATATCGAAAGCGTCTGGTGGGCGCTTAAGAACCTGTTCGATCGGGGGCTGCTCTATCAGGGACACAAAATCGTCTGGTGGTGGGCCCAAGGGGGCACCGCCCTGAGCTCGGGCGAAGTCGGGCAAGGCTATCGCGAAGTCGCCGACCCCAGCGTGTTCGTTCGTTTCCCATTGGTCGACGAACCCGACACGGCGCTGCTGGTGTGGACGACCACGCCCTGGACTTTGCCTAGCAACCAGTTCGCCGCCGTCCATCCCGATCTCGAATACTCGATTGTCGAGGAAGCCGAAGGCCGCAAGCTGATCGCCGCCTCGGCACTGGTCGAACAAGTCGCGACCAAAGCGGGCCAGGAATTGAAAGTCCTTAAAACTGTCCCGGGCAAGAGCCTGATCGGCCGGCGCTATGTGCCCCCGTTTGACTACTATTATAAGTCTCTGGGCGACGCGGTCGGCACGCTGCGAGCCGGCGGCAAGCAGCACGTGGCGTGGCGCATCGTGGCCGCCAGTTTTGTGACGACTGATAGTGGCACCGGAGCGGTTCACGAGGCGCCGGCGTTCGGCGAGGTGGATTTCGATCTATTGATCGCCGAGCAAGGACGGTTCGTGCCCGATGAGGGGCCGCAATTGATTTGTGCCGTGGCGCCCGACGGCAAGTTCACGGCCGAAGCGCCCGACTATCAGGGTCGTTGGGTCAAAGAGGCCGACAAAGACATTTCGCGCGAGTTGCGCCGCCGCGGGCTGTTGTTTCACCAGGAACAATATCTGCACGAATATCCGTTCTGCTGGCGTGCCGACGAAGACCCGTTGATCCAATATCCGCGTAAGAGCTGGTTCATCCGCACGACGCAATACAAAGATCGGATGCTGGCCAATAACGCCAAGATCCACTGGCTGCCGGAGCACATCAAGGAAGGCCGGTTTGGCAATTTCCTGGAGACGAACGTCGACTGGGCCCTGTCGCGCGAGCGCTACTGGGGCACGCCGCTGCCGATTTGGATCTGCGACACGACCGGCCAGGCGGAAGCGATCGGCAGCTACGACGAACTGCTGGCCAAGCCGGGCGTCAAGGGAACCGAAGTTTGGGACAAAGCGAAGAAAGCCAAGCCCGAGCTGTCGGAGCATCTGAAAGTTCACAAGCCGTACATCGACGCGGTGACGTATCGATCACCCTTCGATCCGAAAGGCACGATGCGCCGAGTGAGCGAAGTGATCGACGGCTGGTTCGATTCTGGCGCGATGCCGTTTGCCCAATGGGGATATCCGCACCAGGGTCGCGAACGTTTCGCCGAGCAGTTTCCGGCGGATTTCATCAGCGAGGCGATCGACCAGACCCGCGGCTGGTTCTACAGCCAATTGGCCGTGAGCACGCTGCTGTTCAGCGAGGAGAATCAGACCGACCCCAACCGCCCGGCCAAGGCCTATCCCCATCCGTTCCGCAATTGCATCGTTCTGGGGCTGATGCTGGGCGAGGACGGCCAGAAGATGTCGAAGAGCAAGCGGAACTACCGCGAGCCAAACGAAATCTTCGACCGTTATGGCGCCGACGCATTGCGTTGGTATTTCTTTGCCAACCAGCCCCCCTGGACATCGATTCGCTACAACGAGCAGTCGATCAAAGACAGCATTCCCGAGTTTCTCCTGCGGCTCTGGAACGTCTACAGCTTTTTCGTGATCTACGCGAACATCGACGGCTTCGACCCGGCGGCGATGCTGACTGGCAAGGTCGACGAATTGACTTCAAGTGAGTTGTCGGCGGCCAAAACCTATCGCCCACCGGCTAGCCGCTGGGAATTGGACCGCTGGATCTTGAGCGAGTTGAACCGCACGGTCGGCGCGGTGATCGAATACATGGATGCGTACGACAACTTTGCTGCTTGCGGGCAAATCACGACGTTTGTCGACGCCTTGAGCAACTGGTACGTGCGGAGCAGCCGCGATCGCTTTTGGAGCGAGGACAAAACTGCGCCCGACAAGCTGGACGCCTATTGGACGCTGTACGAATGCCTGCTCACCACGAGCAAGCTGGTCGCGCCGTTCGTCCCTTTTCTGGCTGAAGGAATCTGGCAGAATCTGGCAGCCGCCGAGTTTGGCCCCCGGGTTCGCCAAAGCGTACACCTTGCGGATTATCCCGCGCCCAACGCGGCGGCGATCGACGTGACGCTATCGGAGCGCATGAACCTGGTGCGCGAGATCGTGTCGCTCGGCCGCGCTGCCCGCATGGGCGCGAAGCTCAAGGTGCGCCAGCCACTGGCCAAAGTCGAGGTGATCATGGTCGATCGTAAGCACCAGGCTTGGCTGCAGGAACACTCGGCGCTGATTGCCGAAGAGCTCAACGTAAAACTGGTGGAATTCACCGAGCGGGCCGACCAGTATATTTCGTACACGGTGCTGCCCGACTTGAAGCGGCTCGGCCCTCGCTTGGGCAAGCAATTGCCCGAGTTGAAAAAGGCGCTGACCGAGGCTGATGCCGGCAAGCTGCTGGCCAGGTTGGAAACCGAAAAGCAAGTCACGCTCGACCTGCCGAGCGGTTCGGTGCTGCTCGATGCCCAGGACTTGCAAATTCGGCTGCAAGCCAAACCAGGTTGGGCAGCCGCACAGGGGGCTGCTTGCGTTGTTGTGCTGTCGACAGAGCTGGATGATGCGCTGCTGGCCGAAGGCTTGTCGCGCGAGCTGGTGCATGCGATTCAAACCACGCGAAAGGAACGGGGACTCCAATATACCGATCGGATCACCGTCGGCCTGGAGACCGAGGATCCACAGTTGCAGGCAGCATGGCGCCGATTTAGCGAATACATTCAGGCCGAAACGCTGGCCGTGCGACTCGTTATGGGCCCGCTCGACGCTGTCGAGCCGGTCGAATTGAAAATCGGCAGCGTGCAAGCGCGACTCTACGTGCAGGTGGTGCCAGCGTGAGCAACCCCTCGAAACCGCCAAAGCTACAACTGGTCGTGCTGCTTTCCGGCGGCGGCACCACGCTCGCCAACCTGTTGAAGAAGATCGGGGCCAAACAGCTCGATGCCGAGATCTTGCTGGTCATCTCCAGCAACTCGAAAGCCCGAGGGTTGCAAATTGCCGAAGCGGCCGGAATTTCCACCAAGGTCGTCTCGCCCAAAACGTTCACCACGCCCGAAGCTTATAGTGAAGCGATCTTTGATGCCTGCCGGTCGACCGGCGCCCAATGGGTCGTGATGGCCGGGTTTCTCACGTATGTGCCGATTCCGCCGGACTACGAGAACCGGGTGCTCAACATTCATCCCGGCTTGATCCCCGCGTTTTGCGGCAAGGGATTTTATGGCCATCACGTCCATGAAGCCGTGCTCGAGTATGGCGCGAAGATCAGCGGCTGCACGATTCATTTCGTCGACAACCAATACGACCACGGCCCGATCATCTTGCAGAAGGTCGTGCCCGTGATGGATGACGACACGCCCGACAAGCTGGCCGCCCGGGTCTTTGCCGCCGAGTGCGAAGCGTATCCCGAAGCGCTGCGCCTGTTGGCCAGCGGCAAGGTTGGCGTCGCGGGCCGACGAGTAAGCGTCGAGTAGTGACGCCGCGTCACTCGTCAACGGGTCGATAGCCCAGCGCCTGATAGAGGCGCGCCGCTTCGGCCCATTGCACGTGCGTCTCAAGCCATACTTGTCGTCCGCCGGTGTCCCATACCGCCGCTTCCAAAGTCGCCATCAGCAGCCGGCCGATGCCCCGGTTGCGAAACTTGGGGAGCACTAGCAGCCAGTGCACCACGGGCTTCGATTCGTTCCCTACGCCGCGCCGAGCCAGCGTCACGCTCCCCACCGGCGAGGAAGGCATCAGCAGTGGCTGCGACTCGGCAAACCAGACGGCGCCTGGCTGCCACCAGTCTTTCTCCAGAAATTCGCGCCCGAACTCGGCCGCGTTCCAATCGCGGACGCCCAACTGCTGCCGGGCAAACGCGCGACGCCGCAAATCGAGCCAAACTTCGATGTCCTGCGGCCCCTGATAGTTACGCAGATGCACTCCAGCCACCTTCGCCGGCACCGGCCGCTCGATCATTTTTCGCGTTAATTGCAGGACAGACGTCATAAGGCTGATTCTTTCGATTTGGCTCCCAGGCCGATAGCACAACTGCCGACCTGCATAAATTGCAGACTCTACGCAAAGCTCCCAAACTCCATGACCAGCAGACTCAAGTGCTTGTCTGGCATGAATTTACCA
>JAYVCO010000600.1:0-10931 GCA_043749935.1 Planctomycetia bacterium | reverse complement strand
GATCCTTGCGGCGTCGAAGCAAATTCCGGTGACAAATACAACTCGCCCGAAACGACGAGCCGCAGCATGTTTTCGAGCTCGACGAGCAACTGGTCGATTTCGACGAATCGCGTCTCGCTTTGCCGCGTGCGATCAACCTGGCAATAGATGCAATCGAAATTGCAGACCTTGTCGGGATTCAAGTTCACGCCCAGCGAGATTCCGCCCGAACGGCGGCTGAGCACGGGATAGACGAAGCGATTGGCGTGAAACGTTCGCTCGTGGTGCGTGTGCAGCGGGTGCGTGGCGTCTTTGCTCATCACAGCTATTATAGGCACGCCGCCCCGTGGGGAGCGGTTCTTGAACCCGCTCAAAGCTGCTAAACCCGCCGCAATTCGGTGAATTCGTCCATCGTGATCGTCGTCAACTCGCCATCGTCCCGTTTGAGCACGATCATATCGGCATAGACCTTGTCGTCCGGGTTACGGCGGAAATGCAGACCTTGGCGGCGGCGTTCCGTGTTGACCACTGTACCGACGGTGGTGCTCGACCAGGTCTTGGACGAGCCCACCTTGACCTCGTGAATCACTTCGATGCGGTCTCCGGGCCGCAGCTCCTCGAAGAGCCCGCGGGCATCGGCTTGCGTGTTCATGGATGGCAACTCCAGAAACTGAGAATCGTCTTGGCTCGGGTTGAATCGAGTGCAGCGAGGGGCCTAAACCTCTTTGGACTTGATCCAGGTCATTAGACTGCGGAGCTTGCGGCCAACTTCTTCAATCGGGTGACTGCGCTCGCGACGGCGCGTGGCTTTGAACGCGGGCGCGTTGGCTTTGTTTTCCAGAATCCACTCCCGCGCGAACTGGCCGCTTTGGATCTCTTCCAAAATCTTCTTCATTTCTTTGCGAGTCTCGTCGGTGACAATTCGCGGCCCACGCGTGTAGTCGCCAAACTCGGCCGTGTTCGACACGCTGTAACGCATGTAGTTCAGACCGCCCTGATAGAACAGGTCGACGATCAACTTCAATTCGTGCATGCACTCGAAATAGGCCATCTCGGGCTGATAGCCTGCCTCGACCAGTGTCTCGAAGCCCGCCTTCACCAGCGCGCTCACTCCACCGCAGAGCACGACCTGTTCGCCGAACAGATCGGTTTCGGTTTCTTCGGCAAACGTGGTTTCGATCACTCCAGCACGGCATCCGCCGATTCCCTTGGCATAAGCCAAACCCAGGGCTCGCGAGGTTTCGCTGGCTCCCGGACTCAGAGCAATCAAGCAGGGCACTCCGCCCCCTTTTTCGAATTCACTGCGCACCAAGTGGCCGGGGCCTTTGGGCGCGACCAACACGATGTCAACTCCCTGCGGGGCTTCGACCTGGCCGAAGTGAACGTTGAAACCGTGCGAGCACATCAGAATGTTGCCGGGTTTCAGATTCGGTTTGATCGACTGGCGATAGACGTCGCCCTGCACTTCGTCGGGCAGCAGGATGTTGATCATGTCGCCCTGTTTGCTGGCTTCCTCGGCGCTGACCGGCTCGAAACCATGGCTCTTGGCCAGATCATAGTTGGCGCTGCCTGGCCGCTGGCCGACAACGACTTTGCAGCCGCTGTCGCGAAGGTTCAAGGCGTGCGCGTGTCCCTGCGAACCATAGCCGATGATGGCGATCGTCTTGCCATTGAGCAGCGACAGGTCAGCATCTTTCTCGTAGTACATCTTGGTCATCAGAAAAAACTCCTCAAAGTGAACAGACGTAGCCGCGCGGCTGGCCCTCTCTAAGACGGGCTGGCCGTGCGAGCAATGATTTATTGGGATTCCACCGGTGGAGCTTCGACGTTCCAACGCTGGCCGCGCACCATGGCGATGCGACCGGTCCGCACCAGCTCGCTGATGCCAAAGGGCCGCATGAGGTCGATGAACGATTCGATTTTGTGTTCCTGGCCCGAAATCTCCACGATGACTTCGTCGGTGCCGACGTCCACGATGCGGCCCCGGAAAATTTCAGCCAACTCGCGGATCTCGCTTCGTTTTCCGCCCAAGGGAGCACGAACTTTGATCAGCATCAGGTCGCGTTCGATAAAGTCTTGTGAACTGACGTCGACCACCTTGACGACGGTGACGACCTTTTCGAGCTGCTTGCGGACCTGCTCCAACACGTTGTCATCGCCCACGATGACAAAGGTCATCCGCGACAGCCCCGGGTTTTCCGTTTCGCCGACGGCCAGGCTATCGATGTTGTACCCGCGCGAGGCGAGCATTCCCGAAATATGGGCCAGGACGCCTGGAACGTTTTGGACCACCGCCGAAAGGACATGCCGCATCACAAACTCCAGCCGGTTGCCCGTGCCCCGCACGGAAACCGTAGATGTCATAAGAAGTTAAACCAATGATGATAGTCCGCTGGCGACGCGTCTACAAGGCACCGAAAAGCCCTCGCCCGCGGGTGTCGGGAAATCCTAGTTATTTCGTTCAAATCCCCACGGCTCGCTCTCCACTCGATCGATCTACTACGGACTTTTCTCCCTGGCAGTTGATCCGTTTCGCCATTGGCGGGTTCGCGCTATTCCGTGGCGGTGGTTAGGTTGCCATCGGGCGCCGGTCCGGTCGACGAATTGGATCGCAGCCGGAACTGGTGTTCGGCGACGCGCTTGCTGCGAGAGGCTTGAGCCTACGATTCGTCCGTTGCGGTCACATCGACGGCGTCGGTGTCCGTACCGGTTTCAGGACTCTCAACGGCAAGGCTTTCGACGTCCGTATCGATCTCGGCCCGCTTGTCGCCCTGCTGGCGCTTGCGCAGGTAGAGTTTGATCGGAACCTCGGCAAATGGCAGGTGCTCGCGAAGTGCACCCAGGAGGTAGCGCCGGTACGGCTCGCTAAATGCCTTGGGATCGGTACAAAACATCACGATCGTGGGCGGCTCGGTGCCGACCTGTGTGGCATAGAAAATCTTCGGCCGATGGTTCAGGTGCAACGGCGGCGGATTCTGATCCAAAGCCTCGCGCACCACACGATTGAGCTGGCCGGTCGTGACCCGCTCATGGGCCTGCTTGAAGAGCATCTGCGCGTGATTCAACAGCGCCTTCACGTTCTTGCCGGTCTGCCCGGTGATGAAAGCGATCGGCGCATACCACATCGTGCGAAACGTATCGTGCAAGTAGGTTACCCACTTTTCGGTCGGCATGCTGCCGGCGATCAGATCCCACTTGTTGACGACGAAAATGCAAGGTTTGTAGTTCTCCGCGATGTACTCGCAAAGTTGCTTGTCGACCTTGCTGATCCGTTCGCTGGGGTCGAAAAACATCAAGATCATATCGGCCCGGCGGATGCTGCGCTGGGCCCGATGCAAGCTATAAAAATCGACATCGGTCGTAATGCTCTTGCTGCGCCGCAGACCGGGCGTATCGATGGCGATGAACGGTTTTCCGTCTAGCTCGAAGCGCACGTCGACGCTGTCGCGCGTCGTGCCGGCCACCTCGCTCACGATCATCCGTTCGGCTTGGGCCAACGTATTGACGAAGGTGCTCTTGCCGACGTTTCGCCTTCCGACAATCGCCACCTTCATCA
Organism: Planctomycetia bacterium; assembly: GCA_043749935.1. GTDB lineage: Bacteria > Planctomycetota > Planctomycetia > Pirellulales > PALSA-1355 > PALSA-1355. The sequence continues at coordinate 7,396 of JAYVCO010000600.1, read as the reverse complement.
CCGATTCTTCAGTTCCGGGGCGCTGTTCTTCCTGGTCGGGTTTGGGAAGCCGTTCGACAATCATGTCGGTGAGTAACTGGCGGCCGCGGTTCTGCAGCGTGCTGACGCACACCAGTTTGCCCCGGCCGAGCTTGTAAAACTCGTCGGCCTGGCTGTCCATCGTCGGTTCGTCGGCCTTGTTGGCCACGCAAATCACCGGCGCATCGACATAGCGCAACCGGCGAGCCACTTCCTGGTCCAATGGCGCCAAACCTGTCCGAGCATCGACGACGAACAAAATCACGGCCGCCGACTCGATGGCCGTGGCAATCTGTTCTTCGATTTTGGATGTCAGATTGTCGGGATCTTCGAAGCCGATACCCCCGGTATCGACCAGCTCGAAGTACCGATCTCGGTGGCACATCAGGTACGTCACCCGATCGCGGGTGACTCCGGCCGTGCCATCGACGATTGCCAACCGCTTGCGGGCCAGCCAATTGAAGATGCTGGACTTACCGACATTCGGTCGGCCCACGATGACGACCTGTGGAATTCCCATGACAATCACGACGACAAATGGGCCGTTTTTTCAAACAAATCCCCGGCAACTCCGGGGGTGGAGCACGCTACATCATAGGTTGAACGGTCCGGAGCAGCAAACGGGGCCCATAGTAGCGTGCTTTTTCACGCCAAGCCAACTTGACGCCCTTCCCGGCGTGAGGCTCGCTCGTAATACTGAATTGCCACCCAGACAGAAGCACCCGCGGCCGATGGAGACGCACCGCCTCATGGCTCAAGGACGTCCAAAGCGTGATCTTGCGACAACCGCTGCCTTGCAGAAGCTGGCCAGCATCGAGCGCGCCGGCTTGAAACAACTGCCAAAGCCCAACCGGATTAAAGCCCAGTCGCATGCGGTGACTGCGGTTCCTGAGCAATTGACCCCAGCTAGCGGGGCGGCGCCAGGTTTAGCTGCAAGCTTGCCGGTAATCGGCGATTCGCTGGAACTGATTCGTCAGGAAGTGGCCGCCTGCCATTGTTGTCCGGAGCTAGCTTCTACGCGCACGCAGACGGTGTTTGGGGTCGGCAACCCGCAAGCCCGACTTTGCTTTGTCGGCGAGGCACCCGGGGCCGACGAAGACCTGAAGGGAGAGCCGTTTGTGGGCCGCGCCGGTCAATTGTTGACCAAGATCATCGAAGCTTGCACGCTTTCGCGCTCCGAGGTTTATATACTAAACGTCCTCAAGTGTCGTCCACCTAGCAATCGCAATCCGCTGCCGGACGAAGTTGCTCACTGTCGGGGATTCTTGGATCGGCAGCTTAAGTTGATCCAACCGGAGTATATATGCTGCCTAGGAACTATTGCTGCCCAAACCTTACTGCAAACGGATACCCCCATCAGCCGGCTGCGTGGCAAGTTTCACGAGTACCAAGGCATCTCGGTGATGTGTACGTATCACCCGGCTTACTTGCTGCGCAATCCGTCTGCGAAGAAAGAAGTTTGGGCCGACATGAAAGTGCTCATGCGCCGGCTAGGGATTGAGCTGGAGAGTTCCGCGAGCTGACTTCGATGCTCGAGGGGGGCAGTCCGGCAGGCCGACAACTAGCTTGCGGTCGATTCACCGGGTGCTTCGATTGGCACCAGTCGAGCCAGTACTTCGCGCAATTTGCGCAGTTTGATCGGCATCGAGATCACGACTCGATGGTCGTTGAGCTTGGCCTTTTGTTTCCAGGCGTCGTGGTTTTCGCCCAACAGCAAGACGGCCGGAATGGGGCCAGTGTGCGCGCCCTCGCCGAAGCGATTGAAAGCATCCAGAGCCGGTTGGCCCAGTTCGCCCGTGCTAAATATTACGCAGTCTGCGGCTTTGGCGCCTTCGGAAAAACGACTTAGCGCCCGATCGGGGTCGCGGGTGACCAGGACGCGATACCCATTGTTTTTCAGCCGCTCGCGGATGATGTCTTGCAGGTGCACGTTTGATTCGACAAACATCAACGTCCGCTGGGGCACGGTCGGCGCGGCCGAGACGGCTTTGGCCACCGGCTCTTCTTCCTCGGGGAGAGGAGTGTACGGTTCATTCAACTTAACCATTGCCGCCTTCAAATCGAGCAGCATTTCGCTAGGCGATTGATAACGATCGTCGGGATCAAGTGCCATCGCCTGGTTGACCACGGCCGAAATGGGCAGCGGAACCGTTGGGTCGGCTTTCGCAATCGGGACGACTTCCTGGAAACGGGTCTTACTGAGCCGTTTGATTTGATCTCTGGTCTCGGCAAGCGGCGGATGGCCAGTGAGCATGTGATAAAAGATGCAGCCAAGAAAGTAGATGTCGCTCCGCTGATCATCTTTGCGCACGCCGGTCGCCCGTTCCAGACCGGCATAATCGATCGTACGCGGATTCGGCGAATTGGCGATCGCGTCGTCCGACATGCTCTTGTCGGCCGCTGCAAGGCCGAAATCGAGCAACATCGCCTGTCCGCGGCTGGAAACCAGCACGTTCGACATTTTCAGGTCGCGGTGACAGATACCCCGTTCGAATGCATAGCTAAGCCCCGCGGCGACGTCGGCCACAAGTCGCGTGGCCTCGGGGGGGTCGAATTTCTTGCGAATCTTGATGAACTCGCGCAGGTTGCGACCTTCGATAAACTTCATCACCAGGAAATGGGAGTCGCCTTGGGAGACCACCTCCGTGATGGGCACGATATTGGGATGCTTCAACGTGGCGCCCATCTGGCCTTCGCGGTAGAACCGGTCAGCCTGCTCGGCAACCTCGGCGAAGCGACGGCGCAAGACTTTGAGCGCCACGGTTTCGCCAGTCGTACGATGCGCGGCCCGATAGACGCGCGCAAAAGTGCCCGTGCCAATCAGATACAAGACCTTGTATTCGCCGTAGAAAAAACCGGTACGGTCTCCGCGCAGCAGGCGCTCGGTCTGGTAGTTGGTCAACAGTTCGCGGCGCAGCAACAGCTGCTGAAATTCCTCGCCGGAAAGTTGACGACTGCCAACCTGGCCCCAAAGCTCTTGTAGCTGGCGCTCGTCGAGGAGGTTCAGGTCGAAAGCGCGCTGAGCGAATTGTTCAGCAGACAGCTCGACCATAGCAAGCCATTCTCCATCTCTTCTCTTCCCACTGCTTTCCCTACCATCGCTCGGATGCGATGACAAAATAGCGATGCAAATCGGTATTTTGCCCTTCGGTGCGCAGAAAAGGCTCCGCACTTGGCGAGGTTGAAATATGCCACGACGGCATTTTTTCAACCGAATGCCAGACGCCTCCGTTGAGGGAAAGTTGAAGGTATTTGTCCGTACCCCCTATCGTATTCGACAGCCACCGCACTCGCAACGCGCGGCTTATCGACCCGGCTGGTGATCGAGCGAAAAGTCCTCAGCGGTCGGGTCCGCTTGTATGGACTGGTCGTCACAAACCCCGCCGAGGTCTACGCTTCCTCGACTTTACGGCGAAACTCATCGCGTTCGCGGCGCGTGGCCTCGAGGTCGAACATCAGGTACTTCATGTCCAATCTCAATTGGCTGAGGGCGTCCTGGACGAGACCCAAAATTCGGCGCCGGCGACCGGTACTTTCCAAAACCCGCGAAAGCAACGGCTCGATGCGCTCCCGTTGCTCGGTCGGCAGTGCGGCAAGTGCGGCGCCCAGTTCCAAAAGGTCCGAGGGCAGGTCTTGAGGTTGGGTTTTGACTATTCGCTGGGCTTGGCTCATGGGGTGGCTCATCTCCCGAAAGGTTAGTGATTGCCTCAGCGTAAAGCAGACGGTGTGCCACTGCCGTACGCATGGCCGCGATCGGTCGCATAAGTCCTTTACTAATAACGATTTCAAGATCGTAGTCGACTCCGAAGAGCAGAATTCGCATGGCGAGAAAACGAAACAGATGATCTGGCGGAATTCCGCAAGGGCTGATACAAGCTCGACTTACATAAATCACCCCAGTTCACGTCGGGTTGTTGCTTTTTGGCGGCACCAGCCGCTATGAGCGTAATCCGCTGGCCTAACCCCCGCCTCGAACATGCTGGCTCGAACTGCGATCCTCGCTGTCACGCTTTCGGGTGTGGTGACGCAGGCTTGGGGCCAGGGATTCATCCGGGATGATTTTGAAGGCCCAGAAGTCAGTCTTCGAGACTCGGGCGGTGATGCCCAATACAAAGTCGAGGGCCATCAGCGGGTTCAGCAAGGGGCCCATTCTGGCCGTTGGTGTGAACGGCTGACCCTCATCGGCAACAACGGGACGTTCGTCTACTTCAGCCATCCCATTGGTCCGGCTCGCGTCATCCGCGAGCTGATGCTGACCATCTGGCTCAAGTCCGATCGCCCCGGCCTGCAAATCTTGGCGAGAGTCACGCTTCCGCGCAGCAAAGATCCCCGCTCGGGCAAGCCCTTGACCACCCTGATTAGCGGCTCCGGATACACGCAGGTGGGCGCGTGGCAACAGTTGCGCATGGAAAATCTGCCAGCGCTTCTGGATCGGCAGGTACGCGGCCTGCGAACGAAATTTGGTTCCAGTGTTGACCCGAGAGAAGCGTATGTCGACTTGCTGCTGATCAACGTCTACGGTGGACCCGACGTGACCAATGTCTCGATCGACGATCTGGAAATCACTGGGTTAGTGGCGCCGACGGTCAGTACCGCCGAACCGGCGAGCCCCGATCCAGCCACTGCGACCATTAGCAATCTTCCGACTGCCTGGGCCGGTGGTAAGGGAGTCCCCAAAGTCGAGTTGGGAGGTCCGCTACTGTTGGTGGGTGGCAAGCCATTTTTTCCGCGGGCGATCGAGTATCAAGGCGAGCCTCTGGCGCGTCTTCAGGGGTTAGGGTTCAACGCGGTACGTTTGGTGCAAATGCCTTCGCCAGCTCTGTTGCGCGAAGCGGCAGCTCTTGGGTTGTGGTTGATCGCACCTCCTCCGTCATTACGCGAGCTGGAAGCTCATTCCGCACAGCCCAATGCCACGAAAATCGACGAAGCGTTTGACCCGGTGTTGGTCTGGGATCTTGGCAGCGGGCTGACGAGCCGCGACCTCGAGGCGACCAAGCGCTGGGCCAAACTTGTTGAAGCCGCCGATCCTCGTCGCCGGCCGATGATTTGCGACACCGAATCGGAATTACGGGCCTTCACTCGGCCTCCGGTCAATCTGTTCCTGGCCCGGCGCGACGCGTTGGGAACCAGTCTGCAATTGAAAGAATATGCAAGCTGGCTGCGCGAGCGATCTCAACTGGTCCTGCCAGGCACGCCGCTGTGGGCCACGGTTCAAACACAGCCGTCGCTTCGGGTCACCGAGCAAATCGGGCTGCTCTCCTCCACTGCAATACCGGCCTTTGGGTTTCAAGATTCGCAGATTCGGATGTTGATTCGTTCGGCGCTCACGGCTGGCGCGCGAGGGCTGTGTTTCCAATCGCACTCGCGTTTGGATGCCGACGACGTGCAAACTCGGCGACGAGCGGCCATACTCGAGCTGTTGAACTTGGAGTTGGATCTCATCGAACGCTGGCCGGCCTCGGGGAATTTTGCGGCCACGGCCTCGTCGAACGACCCGCAAGCCGGCGGGGCCGTGATCGAAACCGACCGGAGTCGATTGTTGTTGCCGATCTTCTCCCCTTCAAACGCGCAATTGGTGATTGGAAATCCCACGGTCAGGCCCTTTACATTGAAGATTCCCGGCGTGCCGGAAGGGAACAATGCCTATGAGGTTTCGCCCACCTCAACGCTGCGCCCTTTACACTCCAAGCGGTTGGCCGGGGGGACGCAGGTGGTCCTGTCCGAGTTGGAGCGCGATTCGTTGATCGTCTTTACACAAGACGAGCTAGTGATGAAAACGCTTCGCGATCGCGTTGCCAAAATGCACGAGCGCGGCGCGCAGCTCATGCGAGAAGTCGCGGCCGCGGAACTGCTGGTAGTCGAAGCTGCCGAGCAGAGGTTGAGTGAGGTGGGGCGCCCGATTCCGGCCACGAAAAAACTGAGGGCCACGGCTCAAAACGATTTGCTGCAATGCAATGCGTTTCTAGCCAAAAAAGATGCGAATTCATTGAACTCGGCGTATGACCAGGCGCGTCACGCCTTGCAAACTTTGCGAGACATCGAACGGGCCCACTTCGAGGCGGCTGTCGCCTCGACCGACTGGGCACTCGTGGATCCCTTCACAACCAATTTTGCCACGCTCGGCGAGCATTATCGCTTCCAGCAGGAAATTGCAGCCGCACCCCGCGGCCCCACCCGCTTGTCGCAGGGAGACTTCGAAGATCTGCGTGCCATGCAACAGGCCGGCTGGAGGAATTACGAGCACCCTCAGCCCAGCGTGACAACGTCCGTCGAATTGACTCCCCAAGCCGCGCACGCGGGACGCACCGGCTTGCGATTGCAGGTGCTCGCCAGCGATCCCGGCAACAAGCCTGCCGTGCTCGAAACCCCGCCGGTGTGGGTCACGAGTGCCGCGGTCCAAGTCGAGCAAGGACAGATTTTGCAGATTTCGGGTTGGCTGCGAATTCCCAATCCGATCGTCGGCAGCGTCGATGGACTGCTTATCATCGACACGCTTTCGAGCGAAGCCATGGCACTGCGAGTGAGTCACAGTGCCGAGTGGCGCCAGTTCACATTTTATCGCGGCGTGCCTCGCGCTGGCACGATGGCGATCACCTTTGCGTTGGCCGGTTTGGGCGAGGCCTGGATCGACGACGTCACAATCCAAGTGGTCCAGCCACCGGCGCGAGCTGGGCAGCAGGCCCAACGGCCGCGCCCGCCCGCCGGGGCTCCAGGCGGATCTTAGCGAGCAATGGCTTGCCACAAGCTGCCATAATCGTCCGTCCAGATGATGAGCGGGGCGTCGCCCTCTTTCCAAGGCTTAATGGCTTTGATCACCTTGGGCGTTTCAAGGAATTCTTGATTCGTCGTCAAGATCACCCACGACGAATAATCGCGGCCTTCGGTCGAGTCTCCCTCCGAGTCGATCATCACGCACTCGTAACCCAGCTCTTGGGCGATGCCGCGCGCCACGCCGCTGAGATCCAGAAAGCGATTCGAGATGTGCAGGCAAAGAAGGCCGTCAGGCTTCAGATGGTCGCGAAACAGCCGCAGGCACTCAAGTGTTAGCAGATGCATGGGAATCGAATCGCTCGAGAATGCATCGATCGCCAATACGTCAAACTGCTGCGGATTGTCCGCCGCAAGCTCCTGCTCCATTTTGATCCGCGCGTCTCCCAGCACCACCTCGACATTGACCTCATTGGCCGCCGAATCGCTGCGATAAGTGAAATACTCGTCCGAGACGCGGATGACGTCGGGATTGATTTCATAAAATCGAACGGTGTCGCCCGGTTGTCCATAGACGGCCAGCGTGCCGCAACCCAATCCCACCACCCCGATGCGCAACGGTCCGGTCGACCGCCGGGGATGATACTCGATGGCCAGCCCGATGCCGCTG
>JAYVCO010000599.1:0-5228 GCA_043749935.1 Planctomycetia bacterium | reverse complement strand
ACTGGGCCAACATGCCGATGGCCACCAGCATGCACGCCACGTAGGGAATCATCCAACCGGTGTTCTTGACCACTTGCAGAATCGTGCCTTCGCGGCCGTTTTCGGCCGGAAAGTAACTGCTCTGATAGAACGTCTCGCCGGCAAACCGTAAAGGATTGTTCATCCAAATCTTCACGTCGCGATCGACGCTCCGACTTTCGTCGACGAGGTGGACATCCGAAGAGTAGTTCTTGGCGGTTTGCGTGCCGAGGTACTTGTCAAAACGAACGTCTTCAAGCCGCATCGAATAGGGCTTGTAGGTGCGTTTGAATCGCAATGCCAGCTCGTAGGTTTTGTCATCGAGCTGCACTTTCTGGGAAGGCAGCGTGACGCCAATCAGGTACGTTCCGATCGGTTCGCCCCCCTGCTTGCTGACCAGCTTGACGTAGGCCGCCGTCATATCGACGGTGCCGCCCGCGTCGGTGCCAGAGCCGGCGCGCCGCTCGACGGCCATCGTGTTCAGACCGATACCGGCGGTTGCCGGGTTCTTTTCTCCAGCCTTGACCGAAGCGAGCGTGGAATTCTGCAAAAAATCAACGGGCTGCACATCAAACGGCAGATCGTCGCTCTTGATGATCTGGTGGCCTTTGAGCATCGAGCGCGGAACGACGACAACGTCGTCGGTCTTGGCATCGGCCGGATCGACCACGGCAAGTTCGACGGTGCGGATGTCATAGACGTAGTCGATCGTCTCGCCTTCTCGGATTTGCATCTGGCCTTCGACATGCAAGTTGTGCACGACAAGCTCGTTGATCATGACCAGCGCCACTCCGGCGTGTAGTAGCACGATGCCCGCGCGCTTGCGGAACACCAACACGCAGCCGGCCAACAGAATCAGCCCGGCCAACCCGCCTTTGATCAATTGCCACAAAATGCGCAACGACGAATCGCCCAGTGCCGCCGCGTCTCCGCGCAAGAAGATCCAAGTCACGAGCGTGCCCAACAGGACTTCGCCGGCCAACAGCACCCAGCGCTCGGTGCGGTGCGTGGGCTCGAGTTTGGTCAGCCCATAGGCGCCCGAGAGCCAGAGCGCCACCAGGCTCCATTTCATGGCGCTCCAAAGCGTCGACCACTCGAACGACGCGCCGCCTTCGAGCGTATCTTTGCCCGATCCGCCGAGCACCACGATCCAAGTCAACAGCACGCCCAAAGCCAGAACCGCTAGACCCGCCGCGAGTCGCGCTCCGCGAGCCTGAATCTTAAACCGCAGCGCGTGCGCGGCCAGCAAGTTGATGCCCATCGCTCCGCCGATCAGCCAGCCGCCAGGAAACCAAAAACCGCCGGGGATCTTGGGAGCCTCGCCCGGGAAAAACGATTTGGGGAAAAAGATCTGCAAATCGATCCAAGCAAACGTCGCGCGGAAGTATTGATTCATCACTTCCCAGATATCTTTGTCGACTTGCGCCATCGTGCCGGCAAACACCAGAAAGATCGCCATCGCAAACAGCGCGACCGTCAACTTGAGCGACGCCAAGGGCATCAACAGCCGGGCGATCGCGGAAGCGGACGAGATCGAGCGGGCGCGTTCCGCTGCCTCGATTTGCGCGGATTCTTGGCTCGTTAGCGTGTCACTTGCCATTCGGGGCTCCGGACATAAAGGGACCGCGGCCCGTGCCGCCAGGCGTCGCGATGCCCAGCAGGTCGACCACCGTGGCGGTCGCACCTTCTAGCTGGATCTGGGTCGATTCTTCGGCCAATTGCTCGCGCGTGATCGGGGGCAGTTGCAATTGTCCGCGCCATCGATTCACGTTCATCAAAGCATAGGCTTCGTCGTCCACCGACTTGGGTAGCGCCGTCACGCCCACCTCCAGCTGCTTTCCTTCACTGGGAATGACGAGCGTGGCATAGCGAATTTGATTGCCGGGCTGTTCTTGCCAGCCGTCGGGCAGCGTCCACGCCGGTTTGCCCTCGGGCGAAAAATGAACCGACTTCAAAAAGGTTTTGAACTCGTCGGCCTTGGCGGCGACGGCGTCTTTCGGCCCGGTGAGCTTGAAAAACCACCCTTGGGTCCCTACCGGCACAATGGCCCCCAGCGCGCGGTCCGTCGGTTCGCCCTTGGCCCCTTCGCCGAGGCCCAGCCCAGCGTGCGGATCCGCGGAGGATGACGCGACGGCTTCCAGCGGGACTGGCTTGGCGACAGTATAGCGCTCGATTTGCTCACTTCTTTCACAGCCTACGATGGCCGTGATCGAGGCGCTCGCCAGCAACAGAATCAGACAGCATCGGAAGTTCACGGTTGGCTGCTCGGGAGTTTTGGGTGTGAGGCCGATTGGGTGCCAGAGGCTCGGCCATGGGGGGCGGATTTGGCCGTTAGGGCCCAGCTAAGATTATGTTGCGTTTGGGCTTACTACCCGGTGGCACCCCTGTTAGGTATCCATGCGAATTGGGGAAGCAAATCGACGCAAACCGGCCGCCTCAGGCAGGATTCGAGGCATGCTTCGGTCCGCTTTTTACCGCCAACTCCCCACACGCCTGATTATAGTCGCCGGTTGCCGAAAAAGTACATATACCGGGGCGACCACCCTCTAATGCTATTGGGCCGAGGCTCGGTTTCAACGATAGAGCGTCTGAGACGTGTCGGCCCAGCCGACCAGCGGGGTTTCGGGTCCGACCACGAAAATCTCCACGCGGCGATTTAGCCGTCGAGACTCGGCAGTTTCGTTGGACGAAACCGGCTGGTATTGCCCAAAGCCCGTCACTCCCATGCGGTCTTCCGGAATGCCGGCCTTCCGCAGCCGGTCGGCCACGGCCAACGCGCGCCCGGCGCTGAGGTGCCAGTTGCTCGGATACTTCTCGCGCACTTCGCGTCCCTTGATGCCTTGCGCGTCGGCGTGGCCCACGACCATGATCTTCAACTGCCGGGCCTCCGGCGCTTGGAAAACATCGGCAAACTCGTTGAGGATACGGTCGGCGTCCGGCTTCAGACCCGCATCGCCGCTGTCAAACAGCAAATCGGTATCGAGCTTGCTGATGCCCGTCTTCGGATCGTAGTGCAAGCTGGGATAACGAGCAGCCAGGTCGGCCAGCCGGCCGCTCAAGGATTCGGGAAGGATGCCGTCGCGAGCCAGCTTTGACCGGCCACCCTTTTGCTCGGCGCGGGCCAAATCTTCTTCAGCCCGAATGAGTTGGTCTTCGACGTGACGCGTGTGGATCTTGAGATTCTCGATCTCGGCCAACTGGGCGCGCGTTTGTTCGGTGAGCGTACGATTTTGCGACTGGCAGGCCGAGAACTGGCTCTTGGAAACGGTTTGGCAACCGCAGAGTGCCAAGACCGCAAAGAAACCCAAACGGCCGAGAGAACCACGGGCAGCAAACATGGATTCGACTCCTTTCGAATCAGCATTCAACGATCGGGACGGCCAGGTTGCGCGCAAGCATTGCCGCGCGACGTGGGCCCGGTTTATTTTTCGAACCAGCTCAAGACCAGATCCATCATCGAGCTGTTGACCGAATACGGACCGTTCCAACTCCACATGTTTCGCAATAGGTCGTACATGAACATACCGCTAAACATCAGCAGCAATGAACACATGATGAGGCTAGCCACGTTCCAGCCTGAATAGGGCGGTTCGGGAGCTTGCAATACGCCCGCCGGTCCGGCGGCCGCCATCTGCGCCACCGAAGTGGCCGCGGCAGCCGAGCCCAACGAAGCGGCCGCTCCCAACCCTTCGCCTAAATCTTCTTCCAGCAATCCGCCCATGCCTCCGCCATCGTCCAGCGTCGACACGCCGCCGCCGGCCATCTCTTCGAACTCAACATCGCCCTCGAGCGCGATGACTTGCGATCCGCTATCCGATTCTTCGGCGCCCGCTTCTTCCAACGGAGTCAACAAGAAATCGTCGTCCGACTGGGCCTCTCCGGCGGTCGCTCCGCTCTTGGCGGCGGGCTCATCGAGCCCGAGCATTTCATCTTCGCCCAATTCGAGCGATTCGACGGCCGAGCCGCCCAATTCAAGCGGAGCCGACTCCAAGGACAAGCCGCTGTCGGCCGGATCCAAGAGCGAAATGCCGCTATCGCCGGAACGCGACAAGTCTCCATGCGAACTGCCGCCCAACACCAGATCGTCGTCAAAGTCTTCCGCCAGGTCGATGGCCGATCCGCCCGCTTTGGAGTCTCCGAGTGGAGCTTCGCCCAATTCAAGTTCATCGTCAGCCCCAAATGCCATGTTCGAGCCTTCGAGCTTGATCGCATCCGAACCCAGCATGATATCGCTTGTGCCCGCCTCTTCGCCCAACTCGAGCGCGCTGCCTCCGCCGGAGCCCTTTCCGGGCTTCGCATCGCTGAGGACATTCGACGAGATGCCGCTGTCGGCGGCACTCGGCATTTCCAGGTCCAGAGCGTCCAAGTCGTCGAACATCGGACTGACGCCCGAGCCGCCGGAGAGCACATCGGAACCGCCCGATTGACTTTCCATGTCCAACGCGGCGTCCAAATTCAGATCGCTGTCGTGTTTTGGTCGCTCGATTTCGAGCTCGTCGCTCTCAGGCTCGGGCGGCACTAATGGCTTGGCCAGCACCGATGGTTTGGAGGGTGACGGCGCCTGAATGTCGCTCTCGGGCTTGGGCTGCGCTAATTGGATATCGCTTTCAGCCGCGTTCTTTTTGCTCGATCTGCCGCCGATGATCGTGCTCGACGTGCTTTCGCCGGACCCGCCCAGCTCGACTTCGCTCAACAGAATCGAATCGGGGTCTTCGTCCAGCTCGGCAAACTCGCCTTCCTGCTCGGCAGTCGCACGGTCGGCGATCGCTTTATCGATGTCTTCCCCCTTGAACTTCCAACTGCCGCCGTCGCGATAGCCGTAGATTTCGCGCCGCTCGCGCATTTCATTGAGCGTGTCGGGCGTCACGCCCAGCAGTTTCGCGGCTTCTTCGAGATCGACAAATTTGCGGGCCATCAGGGCCTCCCGATCGTTTTGGGCGCGGTTAAAAATCGCGGCCCGTGCGGCGCCGCCACGCGTTTGCTCGTGGCGCGAGCAGCCGCATCACCTCTGTTCCAGCATAGCGCGAATGTCGTTGGGGAGCGGCCTCGTGCCGTTAAACTCTAGCATCTTCAGATCGAATTCAATTTTGCGCACGCTCTTCAGTTCGATTTCGCCCTTCGCCGAATCGATGTGGTAGACCGCCATCGTGCGATTCTCAGGGTCAATCACCATCAATTGCTGGTGATCCCCGACCGTCGCAACGGACGTA